>JASHVE010000105.1 GCA_030039675.1 Acidobacteriaceae bacterium
CGCATCGCATCATCGAGAGAGTCGCCCTGTTCGAGCACGCGCCGCAGAGCCTCGCGCAAGTCGTCGAGCGTGTGATCCAGATCCTGAAAGCGCGTGAAGGGATCGTAGAAGCCCGAGCCGAGCAGATAATCCGAAAGCGCCTTCAGCAGGTCCTCAAGATCAATCTCAGAGGCCAGATCTCCGGTGAATTTTGTGTACTGCACGCGCTTCATATCGAATCATCCTCGACCTATAAGGGGCGGGCTTTAGAGTGGGTGCGGCCTTCAGCCCATACATTGAGCGAACCGAAGAGGCCCGAGGGCTTTAGCCCCTGAAGTGCTTCAGTTCAACCCGCCCCTGCGCCCGCGCCGCGACCGCTGCCAGTCTTCGTACTCGGTCTCCAGTTCCTGCCGCTCGCGCGTGTGTTCCTCGCGCTCGGGCCGTCGGCGGCTCTCCTGCGCGGCAAATCCATGCTCCTGGCTGCGGCTCAGCTTGCGATGCGCCACCATGCCCTCGAGCAGAAACTCCGCGGCCGCCACAACACGCGGCGCAGCATCAGAAGCCTTTACGCCAAGTGGAGCCAGCTTTTCCAGCAATCCCTGAATCTGCTTGAGCTCCTTGAGCGCATCGGCTGAAGCTTGGGTCTCTTCAAGCTTCGCCTTGCCGCCCAGGTTGAACCACTGTTCGATCTGCTGCGTATCTTCATCCGCAAAGTAGCGGTCGTAGATCTTGCCCACTGCGGTGCGGATCAGGTCCTGCACAACCGTGTCCGCTCCGCGCAGCTCACCCTCATATTCGAGCTCCAGCTTGCCCGTGATGCCGGGCATCGCAGAATAAACATCGCTCACCCGCGGCAGCACGAGGGCGTCGCCGTTCAGCAGCGTGCGCCGCTCCGCATTCGAAAGCACAAGCTCCATCGTGGAAATCGGCAATCGCTGACTCACGCCGCTGCGCTTGTCTACCTTCTTGTCTTCGCGCGCAGAGAAGGCCACCTGCTCCACTATCTCGCGCACATACTGCGGAATCTCCATCGGCGCAGCGCCGCGCGCGGCCCATGCTTCTTGCGTGGTGATGGCAATGCCTTCTTCAAGCGTCTCCGGATAGTGCGTACGAATCTCCGAGCCGATGCGGTCCTTGAGCGGCGTAATGATCTTGCCGCGCGCCGTGTAATCCTCGGGATTCGCGCTGAAGACCAGCGCTACATCCAGCATCAGCCGCACCGGATAGCCTTTGATCTGTACATCGCCTTCCTGCATGATGTTGAACAGCGCCACCTGAATCTTGCCGGCCAGGTCGGGCAGCTCGTTAATCGCGAAGATGCCGCGGTTGGCGCGCGGCAGAAGGCCGTAGTGCATCGTCAGTTCGCTCGAAAGATCCTCGCCTCCGCGCGCGGCCTTGATGGGATCGAGATCTCCGACCAGATCGGCCACCGTCACGTCCGGTGTTGCCAGCTTCTCCACATAACGGTCGTCGCGCGTGATGTAGGCAATCGGTGTCGCGCCGTCTTTTTCGGCAGTCAGGTCGCGGCAGCGCTTGCACAGCGGCGCGTAAGGATTGTCGCGAATCTCGCATCCCGCGATATACGGCATCTGTTCGTCCAATAACGCAGTCAGCGCGCGCAGGATGCGGCTCTTGGCCTGGCCGCGCAGCCCGAGCAGAATGAAGTTCTGCCGCGAGAGGATTGCGTTCACGATCTGCGGCACCACCGTGTCCTCAAAACCCACGATGCCCGGAAACACGGTGTCGCGAGCCTTCAGCCGCGCCATCAAATTTGTGCGCATCTCGTCTTTCACGGTGCGCGTCTTCAACCGCGCTTCGGAAAATAAGTTATGAGTGCGCAATTCTCCCAGCGTGTGGGGAAGCGGGTGGGCTGCAGGCATCGGATCACTCCTGTACGACTGCGGTTGAACAATCAATCGTGACTATAAGACGCATCAGGCGGAAAATAGCTCTACGCAACGGCCTGCGCGCAGACCGGTTCTGCACGCAGTATGCGCCTATTTGCGCACAAGCGCAAAGACTGCATTCGAATCCCGCATGCAGAGTGCGCCAACCCGCTCAATGCACATCCACAGAGCGGTCGTCCTCATACGCCATGATATGGAAGTACGCCTCCCAGCCGCTCCACGACGCGGGCGCCGGCAGTTTGGCCATCGGATCTTTCAAGTGGTTCAAATAATCCTGAACCAGTTCATGCGTGCGATAAACACCTGTGAGCCAGTCGCCGCGATACCAGTTCTTCCACTTGCCGTACTCACCCAATGCCATCGACTTCTGGATTTCGTCGAGCGCCGCGAGCGATGCAGCCGCTTCCGTCTTCGCTTTCTCCTTGTCGCCCGCGTCGGCGTCTTTCATTGCCTTGGCCAGCTCCAGCAGCATCCGGTTGCTCTCGCGGTTGATCGTGATCATCGTCAGCACTTCGGCCTGGTAATACTGCCGCCGCGTGGGATCGACCAGGTTCTCTGCGGCAACAGCCTTATTCCACACCGCATCCCAGCGCGGCGCCGACTCTTCGCCATCCTGGATGTCCTGATCAAGCGAGCGCTTGCGCATCTCTTCACTGCCGCTCGGCATCACGTGCGGCTGCGTCCACTTCGGGCTCTGGCTCGGAATCCCAACCACCTGGTGCACGCTCAGGTCGTCGAGAATCAGCCGCCGCGCCTCGGTGTGGTAATGCTGGTCTCCGTACCAGCGGGTGAAGTTCCTGGCCGGCGGAGGAGGCGGCGCATTGCCGGCCGACGTCATCCCGGAGCCAAAGTATGGCCGGCGCAACGACGGCGCAGCGAAATAGTCTTTGTAAATCGCCGCAACCGCATCGGCCGACTTGGCCCCAAACTCCTCCGTCGCCCACTTGCGGTAATAAGCAGTGTCGGCGTCTTTCTCCTGTGGCACGCCTCCCCAGGCCGTCTCCATCACGGCGCGTGCCGTCATCGCTACCGGGCGCAGGTCACTCGTGTTCACCAGGAAGTACGAAGTCGCGCCGGCCTTAATGTAGCGGCCCAGCTCCTCCTGAATCGTCTCTACCGGCACCATCTCTGAAAGCTGGTTCGCCTGGCCGTTCATCATTGCGATGTGGAAGTACATCCCCTGACCTGCGGCTACCTTGCCGTCGTCCTGCATGTCGCCGTAGCCGGTGTCGGCCCACACCAGCGTCACTTCTGGGGGAATCTTCAGGTAGCCCTCGTGCATCACCCGCGCACCTTCCTGCCACAGGTTGGCGATGAACTGTGCATTTGGATACCTGGCGCGCACAATCTTGATCTGATCGGCAATGGCGTCGGCGATCCTTTGCCCCAGCAGCGGATCATTGTTCATCACGCTCGGGTCAAGCTGCGCATAGCTCTGGTCCGACAGCCCGCGGAGCCCCACGGTCCACAAAATCTCGTCATCCGGCTTGTATGCATTGACCGCATTCGTCCATGCCCGCTCCAGAATCTCAGGATGCGTGGAGAAGTTGTAGGGAACATCTCGCGGCCAGCGCGCCGCATTCACACCCAGTGGGGTCGCATGATGCTGGTTCACGATCAGTCCCCGCGCTGTAGCCGCGTGTACCTGTGCATCATCGGGAAAGATCCACGTTCCCGGCACCACCATGTTGCCCTTGAGCCGCAGAATCGTCTCGAATACCTGGTCCCACACGCTCAGCGCAATGCCGGTCTGCTCGCCCTTCGGCGGCACAACCCATCCGGTCAGCAGGTCCTCGTCATTGGTGAAAAATCCCCGATACTTGAACACCGGGCTCGGATAGGTCTTGGTAAAGTCCTGCGGCAGCCGGATCGAAGCGCGTTTCGCCGGCTCCTTGTCCGTCCACAGATACATCGGGTCCACGCCGAGCACCGTCCGCGAGAATTCATAGATCGCGTAGATCGTTCCGCGCATGTCCGCGCCCGTCAGGCAGACGACGCTCGTTGCGCCTCCAGCATTGGCTATGGAGAAGGCAAAGGCCTCGGTGTTGGTCGTCGTCGCGCAATTTACACCCGTGGGCACGTTCTCGCGCTGCGCGATCAGGATCGCGGTTGGCCCCGCATCGATGAGTGAATTCACTACCTTCGGCACCTGCCCGAAGACCTTCGTGAAATCCTTCTCGAGGTCTTTGGTGGCGCGCTGCACCGGTCCCGTCTCCTGCGCACTCTCGACGATCGTAACTGAGCCATTGATCGTGACCGTCCCTGCACTCTGTCCGAAGCCGAGCGGTCCGGCAACCAGAACCGCGACACCCAGTACATACGTTTTCGCTGCAGGTACCCATCGTCCTATCCTGCGCACAGCATCACGCGACAGCATGGAACATCTCCTTGTGCGGGTCGGAAAGGAACGCTGCGCGGAACAGGCAGGCGCCAGCAGAAAACCGCCCGCGAATATGAGAGTTTCTTCGCGCCACGAATTATACAGAAAGCTCTGCTATGCTCGTCCACTCAGAGCAGGTTGCGATATCCACATCCCGCCCATGCGGCTGAGGTTGACGTGAGTGAACTGTCCGCAGCGCTTACACCAGGCGACGGTGAGCTGTTGGCTGAAAAAGTGCAGAACGTAAAGATGCAAAGTCTCTTCCGGCACAAACCAGATCAGGTTGCAGACCTGGCACTCAATCTTTACCATCCCCGCAATCCATTTCACAATCTCCAGATCATTGCCGCTCACTTCCATTCCCTGCAAAAACATCGTCGCCCCGCTCCACGTCATGCCGAGTGCTCGCAGCCCTTCGCGAATGCGGATTAAATGGGGTGGGAACCGCTGGTAGGCCGTCAATCCGTCGAGACGGCTCTGCATGCGCGGATCGGGTGTTTTGGCGAAGGGGACCTCCCTGCGGTTCGACTTGCTTCCATCTTCGGATCCGTTCACCGTCCGCAGAGGCGGAGACGGCGGAGTCGTCGGCGGCGGTGGCAGCGGTGGCGGCGGGGGAATTTCTTTTCTGTCATGGAGGGGAGGGTCGAAAAAGTTCTCTGTCTTCTCGTGCATCCAGTCGAGTGTGTATTTGAAGCCGAAGGCAACGACTTTCGCCGTCCATCCCTCTGGGTCGCTGACGACATAGGAAACCAGCAACTGGATGAACGCGGGCCGAAACAGGGTGTAGGTCGTCCCATTGAAAAGCCGGCACCAGTAAGTTTCGGGAAGGCGGAGCTGTCCCTTGCCCCACATGAGAGCCCGGAACAGGGCGGCGGGAGTGTGCCGCACCTTTTTCGCCGTGATCACTCCTGTGAGTTCAGTCGGATCTGTGTATCCCAGGGTGCTTTTCAGAATCGATTCTGTGCCGCCCAGCAAAAACGGCCCGAACAAGTTGATCTGTTTTTCGTATTTCTTTGCCCAGGCAGGAAGAGGCTTGCCCGTCATATAAACAAATTTCTGCGAGAATTCGAGCCGGTAGAACTTTGACGGCGGGAAGGGTACTTCGAAGAACCATTTGCGCTCGTTCTCATAGAACTTTCTTGAGAAAAAGCCCCGCGTCACACCGTACCCTCCGATGTGAAATTTGTCATCGTTAAACCATTGCAGATTCCCGCCGGCTTTGAACATGCTCATCGGGACCAGTTGCCCGAAATTTCCGGCCCCTTGGTTCCGGGATGTTTTGTAGGGCGTCAGAGAGGTTATAGGCATGAAGCACCTCGTGTTCGATCGGAAATGAGTGAAACCAATGAATGTCCGGCGCCGATCTCGTGAAGGATGGAGGGAATTGCAGGTACTTCACCGTCGGGCCGGCATTCATAGGCTTCCTGACTGAGTAAGCGACATTCTGACCGGTACTCCCTCACGCGGTTTGCTCTTTTTGTCCACGCGCCAATTTGCCAATTGGCCGCCCTCACGCATTCCCCTCGTGCGCTCAGGTTTTTTCGGCGCCAGTGCTAGTCTGGTCTCTACTCTCTTGCCGGAGTCTTGCTTGTTGCCCGGTCTGCGCGCGTTCTTCCTGGCTCTTCTTGCTTTCCCCGCTGCTGCGCATGCCGCCGCGCGCGTCTACGCCGTGCCTGTTCCCGCCGAGATGCGCAGCTCGGTCTTTACCATCACTGTCAACGGCCGCCCTGTCGACGTGGCGCACGCCGCAGCGCGCTACGAATTTGCGAGCTTCGACATCACCGGTCCCGCCGAGGTCGCCATCACCGCCGCCGATCCGCACTTCTGGGACCGCGGCGTCGACATCGAGCCCTGGCGCCTGGGCCTGCGCGCCGCGCGCAACCGCGAAGCACCTCAGACCATCCGCTTCAAAATTCCCGGCCCGGTAAAACTCTCAGTCTCGCGGCCCGGTGAGTTCCTCAATCATGCGCAGATGCTGTTTCTCTTCGCCGGTTCGCCGCCCGCCCCGCCGCCCATCGGCGCGAACGTGCACATCGTTCCGGCAGGAGTGCATCGCCAAAGCCTCAACCCCAAAAGCGGAGATATCCTCTATCTCGCGCCCGGCGCGTTCATATTCGGCAGTCTGAATCTATGGAACGTCGAGAACGTGAAAGTCCTCGGCCGCGGCACCATCGTGTATGAAGGCGAACAGAGCCCGGTGAGCGACGATGGCTGGATGCAAAAGCCCGACTGGCACTGCGTGGGCGCGTTCCAGTCGCGCAACGTGCAGATCGACGGACTCACCTGCATCATCCGCTCGCGCACCTGGTCGATCCAGATGAAAGACTCTACCGGATTCACCTACGACGACCTGCGCGTCATCGGCGGAAATCCCGGCAACGCCAACCAGGATGGCATGGACTGGCTCGGCGGCGGCGATGCCGTGGTGCGCAACTCGTTTCTGCGCGCCTCAGACGATGTGTTTGCCATGCAGGGCAACTGGGACGGCTACTCTGAAGACGACATGCTGCGTCCCGGTCACAATGTTCAAAACATCCTTATCGAGCATAGCGAGCTCTCCACCAGCATCTCGAATATCGTGCGCGCCGGCTGGCCGCAAAAGATCTACAATTCGCGCAACTTCACGCTGCGCGACTCCGACATTCTCCACGCCGGCATCGGCGCCTGCGGCCAGGACTTTGGCCTGCTTGGTTTCTGGGGCGCCAATGGCGCACGCGGCGATCATACGAATATCAACTTCGAAAATCTCTTCCTCGACAACTGGTATTCGCTCGCGCAGATTGAGCAGGAAGAGCCCGCCATTCGCGGCGTCACCTTTCGCAACATCTGGGCTCTCGGCCAGCCGCCGCTCGTTCCATCGACCATCGCCGGTGATGTTGCGGGTGTCACGTTCGACAATGTGAAGTACGGCCAGGAGCGTATCGATACCGACGCCACTATGCCGCTCAGCGTTATGGCCGGTGCTGCACCGGCGAAGTTCATCGCTGCGCACCCACCCACCGCACGATTCTCCGTCGATCCTCCCGTCTTCGCGCCGCACCAGAGGATCACGTTCACTGCGCAACCCGCGCCGCACGCCCGCTACACGTGGCTCTTTGGCGATGGAACCCAGGCCCAGGGCCGCCGCGTCCATCATCGCTTTCCTGATGTCGACGGCACCGATCTCGATGGCGCGAACGGCGCGGGCCGCTTCCGTGTGCTGCTTCATGTCGAAGAGAAAGAGGGCCGTCAGGACTGGGCTGAACAGGATCTCGTAGCTGTCGCGGAATGGCAGAACGCAGTGAATCCCAACCAGACCCTCCAGCCCGGGCTCGATTACACGATCTATCCAGGTGAGTGGACCGAGCTGCCCAATCTCGCCGCCCAGCACGCGATGCTTGCCGGCACATCAACTGCTCTTGACGCCGACGCGCAGGGCTTTACCCATTACGCCGTCGCCTGGGATGGCTTCCTCACTATTCCAGCCGATGGCGGCTACACCTTTGCGCTCATCGACCGCGACGGCGCGCGCTTGGTAATCGATGGCATGGAAGTGGCAAAGACCGGCCCACCGTTCGCGCAGGTCTGCGGCTCGCCAGGCAACGCAGCGCGCTACGCGTCGGGCCCGCTCGGCCTCCGCGCGGGCAGGCACACGTTGCACGTCGAAGGCCTGCATTCTGAGAGCGGCAGTGCCCCAATTCTGCTGTGGCAAGCACCGGGACAGCCGCTCATGCAAGTGCCGGCGACTGCGCTCTCGCATCCCTACTCGGACACCGTTACAAAGTGAGAAGCGCAGGGAACAGGGATCAGGGAATAGGGAATGAGGACCAGTTAGTAAAGTTGAGCCCAGGTTCAAGCTGAGGCAAGGCGGAGGTGAGACTTGGGCGAGTCATTCAAAGAACTCGCAGTATGGCAACGCGCAGTGGAGATGAGTTTAGCTATTTACAAGCTCACCTCAACCTTTCCAGATATGGAGCGATTCGGTTTAACGAGCCAGTTGCGGCGAGCCTCAGTCTCTGTGGCGAGCAATATTGCCGAAGGCTACGGCAGGTCAACCCGTGAAGAGTACATTCTGTTTCTTGGCCACGCAAGAGGATCTAACTGCGAGTTGCAAACGCAGCGCGTGATTTCCAGAGCGCTTGGCTTTGGATCGGAGTCGTCGCATCGCGCGGTTGAAAGACTCTCAGGCGAAGTGAGTCGAATGCTGGTTGCCATGATGCGCAAGCTGCAGCGGTAAGCCTGAATCCCCTGTTCCCTGATCCTTGTTCCCTGCTTTTCGTCACTTCGGCAGCTGCGTCACATCCCACCCGCCGCCCAGCGTGAGAATCAGCTGCACGCTCGACGCAAACTGCCGCGTCTGTAGGTCGGTCTCCGTGCGCTGGTTCGTAAGCAGCGTGCTCTCGGCCACCAGCACTTCAAGGTAGCTCGTCGTGCCCCCTTTGAAGCGCTGGTTCGACAGATCGAGCGAGTGCTGCGCGGCAGCGACGGCCCTGCGCTCCACGACGGACTCCTGTTCGAGCACGCGCAGGTCAGAGAGCTTATCTTCTACTTCATTGAACGCAGACAGCACCGTGGCCCTGTAAGTGTCGGCCTGCGCCTCGTATTCATGGCGCGCCTGGTCTGTCAGCGCATGGCGTTGCCCGGCGTCGAAGAGCAGTTCGCTGGCCTGCGCGCCGAGCGACCAGAGCGAGCTCGGCCCCTGAATCCACGTGCCGCCGTTTGTGCTCTCGAAGCCGCCTGCGCCGGCCAGGCTGATGTTGGGGTAATAGGCGCTGACGGCGATGCCGATCTGCGCATTGGCCGCGGCCACGCGCCGCTCCTCCGCGGCAATATCGGGCCTGCGCTCGATGAGCTGCGAGGGAACGCCCAGCGGAATCTGTGGCAGCCCGAGGTCGAGCGGCGCCGGCGGTAATGTCAGATTGCCTGCCTCCTGATTGATGAGCGTTGCGATGGCGTGCTCATACTCGGCGCGCGCCTCGTTGATGTCCACGAGTTGCGCGCGCGTCGTCTCGAGCTGCGTGAGCGCTTCGGCAACGGTCACATCGGTCGTCAACCCGCCCTTGAGCAGCTTCTGGTTCAGGTCCAGTTGCCGCTCGTAATCGGCGACGGTCGAGGCGAGCAGCCGGCTCTGCGAGTCCAGCCCGCGCAGTTCAAAGTAGTCCTGCGCCAGCTCTGCGTGCAGACTCAGGTCGAGCGTGGCCATGTCCGCCGCGCTGGCCTGCGCGTTGGCCCGCGCCTGCTCCACAGTGCGACGGATGCGGCCCCAGAAATCCGGCGCCCAGCTTGCCTGCCCGCCCAGCTGAAAGTCGCCATAGGTGGTCTGCGATCCGGAGACAGCCAGAGGCCGGTTGGCGGACACGCGGTCGCGGCTGATCGCTCCACCCGCTGAAAGCGTCGGGAAAAAGCTGGCCCGCGCTACGGCCACCTGATCCCGCGCCGAGAGATAAGTTTCGAGCGCCGCGCGCAGCGTCATGTTCGATGGCGCGATGAGGTCTTCCAGCTTGTTCAGCTCCGGATCCTGGTAGATCTCCCACCACTTGCCCTTCAGCATGCCGTCCGAGGGATTCGCCGCCTGCCACTGCCCGCCGGGCGGGCTTGGCGGAGGCACAGTCACAATCGATGCACCGGTCTCTTTGTAAGCATCCGGAGCGGTGTACCCCGGCCGGCTGTAATTCGGACCTACGGGCCTGCAGCCCGCGAGCCAAAGCAGCGCGAGACACGGCGCCAGCAGAGCAACGCCGCGCTGACTCCGCGGAACGCGCTTCGGCGCAACGTTCCGGCCGTTCTTCGAACGCGCCCGGCCATCCGTGCAATGCGACGCAGACCTCACTCGAACCCCCCCGAGTCCGCTCCGCTGCCGGGTTTCACTACAGTGACTTTTTCGCCCTCAATCAACGAGTCCGGCGGGTCCTGGATCACCTGGTCGCCCGCGTTCAGGCCATGCACCACCTGGGCCGTCGCGCCGTCGTCTTCGCCGATGATGATGTGCACCAGGTGCGCCACTGTGCCGCCATTCGAGTTCGCCACCGTGCCCACCTCTAAACCCTCCTTGCGGAAGATCAGCGCGGCGGTCGGCACAATGTAGGTTTGCCCCATGTTGGGCGTCTTGAAGTGCACTTCGGCCAGCGCACCGGGTAGCAGCTGTCCATCGCGATTGGGCACGTCGATCTCGACCAGCAGCGTGCGGCTTACGGGATCGATGGCGTCTGCCGTCCGCACCAGCGTACCTTCGAAGGTTTCTCCGGGGTGCTCGGGAAACGTGAGGGCGATCTTCATCCCGCGCTTCACTGATTGCGAATAAAGCTGCGGCACGTTGGTATAAACGCGCAAAGTCTGGAGCGCCTGCATATGAAACATCTCCGTACCCGCGCCCTGGTTAATCAATTGCCCCGTATCTACGTTGCGCGCCGTCACCACGCCGTCAAACGGCGCATAGACCTTTTCAAAACTCTGCAGCTCCTTGAGCCGCTGCACGTTCGCCTCGGCCGATTTCACCGCAGATGATGTAGATGCCGCCTGCGTCACATAGGTATCGGTGTCGAACTTCGAAACCGCATCGGAGTCTACCAGTCCCTTGTAGCGTTCGGCCTGTACTTTGGCGTTGTTCGCGTTGGTGATTGCCGTGTTCAGGTCAGCTTCCGCCTGCGCCAGTTGCTGATCCAGCTCAGGCGTCGCAATCACCGCCAGCAGATCGCCCTTCTTTACGCGTGTGCCGATATCGTAGTACCAGTGCACAAGGTAGCCGTCGGTCCGCGCATAAATGGGAGCGTCGGTGTACGCCGTTACATTACCCGGCAGCACAAACTCGTCCACCGGCGCGCCGGGCTTGGCTGGCGCAACCGATACCGTTGGCGCCGCCGTCTCCTGCGTGTCGCGCGCCAGCACCGTGTCGGCATGCGAGCGGCGCAGAATGCCTGCAGCCGCCAGCACGATCGCCACCGCCGCCAGAACGCCGACGCCGGCAAGCGCCTTGCGCGGCGAGATCGCCTCGTGCTCGGGTGCGGATTCGTGCGCCTCAGAGGAATGAGGCTTTTGCTGAGGACTCTGTTGCGGATTGGGTTTCGGTTCGTTGCTCATGAGAAGCTACTCCGCGTTTTCGTCGAATTCGTCAAAGTCTGCGCCGTTGGCCAGGCTCGGAGCTGCCTTCCGCCGCTTCCGCTGCTCCAACCGTCCGTGCACAACAGAGAAAAACACCGGCACGAAGAACAGCGTGGCCACCGTCGCCACCAGCAGCCCGCCGATCACAGCACGACCCAGCGGCGCGTTCTCCTCGCCGCCATCACCCAGGCCCAGCGCCATCGGCACCATGCCGATAATCATCGCCAGCGCGGTCATAATCACCGGCCGCAACCGGACAAAACCTGCATTCAGCGCGGCCTGGCGCGCATCGCCCACCAGGATCTCCAGCTGCTCGCGCGCGAAACTCACCACCAGGATGGAGTTGGCCGTGGCCACGCCCATGCACATAATCGCGCCGGTCAATGCCGGTACGCTCAGCCGCGTATTGGTCAGGAACAAGAACCACACGATCCCCGCCAACGCCGCCGGCAGAGCCGCGATGATCAGAAATGGGTCCAGCCACGACTGGAAGTTGACCACGATGAGCAAGTACACCAGCAGGATGGAGAAAGCCAATCCGCTCAGCAGTCCGACATACGACCTGTACATCGTCTCGCTCTGTCCGCGCAGAATGAAGTGCGATCCGCGGGGCAGATCTTTTTCGTGCTCCTTCACGATTCTTTCCATCGCCCGCGTCGCCGATCCCAGGTCTGTCCCCACCACGTTGGCATAGACATCGATCACCGGCTCGATGTCGTAGTGGCTCACCGTGCCCTGCTCGGCCCCCGGCTCGACGTTGGCCAGATTCGCCAGCACCGTCACCGGCTTCCCCATGCCCGGCGCGGTTGTGGAAGGCGCACCCGGAATTGCTGCCGCCGCCGAGCCCGGCGCCAATGCCGGCGCGTAGCTGCCCGGTTGCTGCATCGCCGCGCTTCCCGTCATCGGCAGGCTGTTCAGAGAAGCCATCGTGTCCAGCCGGTATTGCGGCGCCTGGATCGCAATGTTGTAGGAAACGCCGTTGCGCGGATCGAGGTAGAAGTTAGGGCTGGTCTGGAAGCTGCCGCTCAGCGCCACCAGCAGACTCTGGGCCACATTCTGTTGCGTCAGGCCAAGCTCCTGCGCCCGCGTGCGGTCCACATCCACCGTCATATTCGGGTTATTGAAAGGCTGCTGGATGCGGGCATCCGTCGCACCCGGCACATAGCGCACCTCGTTGAGCAGTCTCTCCGCCAGCGCGCGGTCTCCATCCAGATTCGGCCCCACGATCTGCAGGTCGATCGGCGCGGCAAGCCCGAAGTTCAGGATCTGGGTAACGATGTCAACCGGCAGCTCATAGAACGTTACACCTGGATAGTCGCGCGCCAGCACCAGGCGCAGCTTGTCTACATACGCTTCTGTGGGATGATGCTTCGGCGTGAGCTGCACCTGAATGTCTGCATCCGCCGGACCCACTGGCGCCGAAGTCGAATACGAGAGATTCAACGACGAGTAGGGAAGGCCGATGTTGTCGATAATTGTCACCAGCTCGTCGGCGGGGATCTGTTCGCGGATGGTCTGTTCGATATGATCGCAGAGAGCCGCCGTCTCCTCGATGCGCGTGCCGGTGTGCGCCCGCACGTGAATCTTGAACTGTCCCGAGTCCACCTGCGGGAAAAAGTCCTGCCCCAGAAACGGCGTCAGGCACAGGCTGCCCACCGCGAAGACCACAAACAGCACCAGGAAAATTCCGGAGTGGTCAACGCAAAGCCGCAGCACCCGCACGTACCCGTGGCGCATCTGCTCGAACCCATGCTCAAAGCCAAGTTGAAACTGCACCAGCGGATTGCGGCTCTTCTTTCTGCGTTCCACCTCCGCGTCGTCGTGCTCCTTCAGCAGGTAGCGCGCCATGGTGGGAACCACGGTGCGCGAGAGCAGATAACTGGCCAGCATGGCGAAGACCACGGCCTCGGCCAGCGGCACGAACAGGTAGCGTGCCACGCCGCTCAACAGGAACATGGGCACAAACACAATGCAGATCGAAAGCGTGGAGACCAGTGCCGGTGTCGCAATCTGCGCTGCGCCGTCCAGAATCGCCTGCTCGATCTCCTTGCCTGATTCCAGATTCCGGTTGATGTTCTCGATCTCTACCGTCGCATCGTCCACCAGGATGCCCACGGCCAGCGCCAGGCCGCCCAGCGTCATGATGTTAATGGTCTCGTGCAG
>JASHVE010000106.1 GCA_030039675.1 Acidobacteriaceae bacterium
TCGGCTCCCCAAAGCTCCAACTGAAGCATCTCGCGCGAGACCACTTCTCCCGGATGCTCCACCAGAATGGCCAGAAGCCTGAAGGGCTGGCTTTGCAGCCGGACGCGGATACCAGAGCGGCGCAGTTCTCCCGTGCTCAGGTCAGCTTCAAATGTTCCGAATTGAATCCGCTTTGCATTCTGGTTGGTCACCGCCGATGCCATGTTTGTTGAGAAACTCCGCATAAAAGTTTAAGTCAAATTCCCTCGAAGCGTCGGAATCCATCTTTGCCCCGTCTCCGCCTCCAAGAGAGACATTCTCGCAAGTCGTTCAATGCAAGCTTCTTATTTGGAGACGATCAATTGATGCCGAATAGAACAACCGTGGATTGACGCCTATGCTCTTAGAGTCGTTTTCTCAAGCGTGGTTGCAGGGAACCGCGTTGAGTTCCCTGCCTCACGTGCTTCACATCAACCCATAGCAGCCCACGATTCTTGGTGATTCTTCGGAGGACATTGTGATTTGGACAAGGATACTCGGCACAGTTGGCATAGAACGTAGGCGCAGAACGATACGCGCAGTGTGGACGGCGGTCACGGTTCTGTTGTTTTGCATGATGGGGTCTCGCCTGTCCGCGCAGACAGATACCGGTGCCATTGCGGGAACGGTGACTGACCCGACCGGAGCAGTAATTCCCGGCGCGGCCATCACCGCAACCAATAACGATACGGGACAGAAACTGAACGCAGTTTCCAACGGTACCGGCGCATTCACGATTTTGGCCGTACCGCGCGGTGACTACACTGTCAGTGCCTCAGAGCAGGGATTCACGAGCGATTCAGCGGTTGTGACCGTTACGCTCCAGACTACGCAGACCGTCGCCTTCCAGTTGCAGCCGGCCGGCGCGGCCACAACCGTGACCGTCAGCGCGGCGGCGCCGCTGATCGATACTTCCAACTCGACGATTGGGGCATCGATTCAGGGCCGGCAAGTGACCGACTTGCCGTTGAACGGACGCAACTTCTCTAACCTTGCACTGTTGACGCCCGGCGTGACGCGCGGCGCATACGGCGATGAAGCCAGCGGCGGCGGCAGCGCCAACTATACAGAGACGAACCGCAATAACGAGAGCGGCTCCGCCTCCATCTCCGTGAACGGCCTTCGTCCCCAAGCGGACAACTACATTCTGGATGGCGTCGATAACAACGACGGTCTGGTAAACACGATCCTGTTCTTCCCGAATATCGACGCGACACAAGAGTTCAACGTCGATACCAGTGTGGCTCCGGCCGAATACGGCCGCGCGGGCGGCGCGATTATTGTAAGCTCGCTCAAGTCGGGAACCAATCAGTATCACGGTTCGGCCTTCTGGTTCTACCGCGACCGCAGCTTCGACTCCAACCCGAACTACCGGTTCAATGACGCCCCGGTCACCCCCGCAGGCGGCTTTCTGCGCGACCAGCCGGGCTTCTCGCTGGGCGGACCCCTCATCAAGAACAAATTGTTCGCCTTTGGCGACTACCAGGCGCTGCGCGAGACCATCGCCGTTTCTCCGCACTACGTTACGGTTCCTACCGCACTGATGCGCACCGGCAACTTTACCGAACTGCTCAGTCAGGCTGGTTCTGGCGGCAATGGATACGAGACGCAGTATCCGCGCTGCTATCCCGGCGACATTCCCGGCACCACGAATCCCTATGCCGGATCCACCAGCCCAGGACTGATCTTCGACCCAACCACCTGCTCGGCCGGGGGCCCACCTGCGCAGTTCAGCTATAACGGGCAGGCAAACGTGATCCCTCCCAGCCGTCTCAATCCAGCGGCGGTGAACTATCTCAACGCGTTTCCCATGCCCTCGCGTACCGACCGCTATATCAACAACTACCTGGTCACACAGAGCGAGGCGAACAAATACAACACCTTCGACGGCAGGATCGACTGGAATATCTCCCCGAACAATACAGCGTTCTTCCGCTTCAGCTATGACAACTCGGTGAACACCAAAACCTCGGAGTTCGCGAATCTTCCCGCCGGCGGAGGAACGGGCATCAACCCGACGCATGCCCGCGGTTACGACCTGGGCTACACGCACATTCTTTCCGTAAACATGGTGAACCAGGCGCACATCGCCTACAACCGCGACAACTACGGCTACACGCCTCCGTTCTACGGCGACGACGTGTCGGCCAAGCTCGGTATTGTGAACGCCAACATCAATCAGGAAACCTCCGGCGGAGCGCTGATCGGCGGATGGAAGGGTGATCTCGAGTACACCGGCGACTATGGTTTATACGCGGTCCCTCAGAACACTTACGAAGTCAACGACTCCGTGAGCTGGCAGAAGGGAAACCATACCTTGAAATTCGGCGGAACGTTTATCCGCCGCCAGGTGGAGTTCTTTAATCCGCAAGAAGGCAAGGGCTACTTCTGGATCGATGAAGGCACCGTTGACTTCACCGGCTATGAGGTCTCGGAGCTGCTGGCCGGAGGCGTCGATCAATACGAGATCGGCTCGCAGGCCGGCTATTTTGCCAACATCGAGCAGGAAGACGGCATCTTCGGGGAGGACACCTGGCGCGTAAACCGCCGCCTGACGGTGAACATGGGGCTCCGCTGGGATTTCCTGTCCCATCCTTATGAAGCGCACAACCAGCAGTCCGCCTTCGATATCAACACCGGCACCGTGCTTGAGGCCGGCAAGAACGGAGTCTCGGACAGCATTATTGCGCAGGTGTATCACAACTTCGGCCCGCGCGTCGGCGTCTCCTACGACTTGAAGGGAGACGGCACAACCGTGCTTCACGCCGGATACGGCATCTTCTACTATCCGGACTACGGCGGCATCGACAACCAACTCGGCGAGCAGGCTCCCTTCGGCGGCAGCAACGACTATCTCGCCAGCAACGGATATTGCATCACCTTCACCGGGCAGCTGAACCAGGCGCCCGTGACCACCGGCAACGACTACAACTGCAAGGGCTACACGAGCCCGGCCGCCGTTGCCTACAGCGCCAGCGGCAACACAGGCGTAGCTCTCCCGGCGCGTGGGTTTGTAAACTTCAACCCCCAGGCTCCCCCGGCAGGCACCAGCATGATTGCCGTGAACACCAATAACCCAACCAGCATGGTCCAGGAGTGGAACGTGCAACTGGAGCAGCAGTTCGGCTCCCACGACGTTGTGAACCTCGCCTACGTGGGAACCAGGGGCACAAATCTCTCCTCCTACTACCCCTACAACATCGACCAGTTCACCACCGGTAAGCAGAATTACCCCGGCCTGGGCGGACTCAACTACAACAACTACAACGGCATTTCCAACTACGACGGCCTGCAGTTGCACGTAGAACACCGCACCTCGAGCGGGTTGGTGGCAACCGGCTCCTACGCGTGGTCGCACACGCTCGATGACTCGCCGGGCGCCTTCCAGGGCCAAACTGCGGCGTTATATTACGATCCGATGGCCGGCTACGGCAACTCCAGCCAGGATCAGCGCGAGATATTCAGCACGTCGATCCTCTATCCGCTTCCCTTCGGGCGCGGCCAGCGTTTCGCCGGCAATGTCTCACTGCCGATGGACTGGCTGATCGGCGGCTGGCAGGGAAGCATCATCGCACTGGTTCAATCGGGCACGCCCGTGGATCTGTCCACAGGCCAGTACGCTCCGGGAAACCGGCCCGATCTGGTTACGCCGATCCAGTATCCTAAGAGCATCTCGGGATTCTGGTTCAACCCGGCTTCGGTCTCGGGGAACATTCCCACAGTCAACTCGACGCTCTGCAACTGCACGGTGTACACGCGTCTCGGCACGCTGGGCCGGAATCAGATCTACGGTCCCGGTTACCGCGTCGTGAATCTCAGCATCCAAAAGAACCTTCACCTCGCGGAAGGTTACACGCTGGAACTGCATGGAGACGCATTCAACCTGCTCAACTCAGCGGAGTTCACCAACCCGAACTCCAACCTGACCGGCTCGAACTTCGGGCAGATTGAAGGAACCCAGGTGTACAGCAATCGCGAGATTCAACTGGCAGCCCGGTTCACCTTCTGACGGCCTCGTCTGCAAGGCTCCGCGGCAGCTCGACCGCTGCCGCGGAGCATCTTCTCTGAACATTCCCGACCCGGCTGCGTATCGCCCGCGCAGCGCGCAAGCACAAATCTTCTTGTCTTTATGAACTGCTGTGCATAATCCCCCGGAGAGCTTCATGCGATTTTGGGCTTCATTTTTTCTGGCTGCATGGATGTCCTGCGCGGCCGCAGCGTCGCTTGCGCAGGCGCCTCGCATCGATCGAATCGATCCGCCGGATTGGTGGGCCGGTCTTCCCAGTCCAATGCTGCTCCTGCACGGCGAAGGATTCAGCGGCGCGCAATTCACAGTGAGCGGGAAAGATGTAACCATCGAGCGTACGCAGATCTCGCAGAACGGGCACTGGGCATTCCTGTGGCTCGATACAAAGTCGGCCGCGCCGGAAACGTTGTGGCTCACAGCCAGCAATGCACAGGGAAGCGTGCGCAGCGCTTATCAGCTTGCTGCACGCAAGGAGGATGCGCAGGCGCACGCCGGCTTCTCATCGGCCGATGTGCTGTATCTGATCATGACGGACCGTTTCGCGCACGCCGGCCCCGATATACCCCCCGGCGACGATCGCACCGCCCCGCGCGGATGGCATGGCGGCAATTTGAAGGGCATCGAGCAGCACCTCGACTATCTCCAGCAGCTCGGCGTCACCACCGTATGGACCACGCCGGTCGTGTCCAATGCGAACATGAAGGATGCGTATCACGGCTACGCAGCCACCGATCTCTACGCCGTCGACTCGCACTTCGGCACGCTCGAGGACTACCAGCATCTCTCCGATGCACTTCACGCTCGTGGAATGAAGCTGGTGATCGATCTGGTACCAAATCATGTCGGCGTCAATCATCCGTGGATAAGCGATCCGCCGGCGCCGGATTGGTTTCACGGCACGCTGGAGCACCATCTCGCCGTTCAGAGCGACTTCTATCAGCTCGTCGATCCTCATGCGCCGCCGGCGGCGTCGCTCCCCGTTACCCACGGCTGGTTCACCGACGCTATGCCGGACCTGAACCAGGAGAATCCACTGGTCTCGCAGTACCTGATTCAGAATGCGTTGTGGTGGGTCGAAACCGCGCATCTCGACGGCATCCGGCTCGACACGTTTCCTTACGTAAGCCGTGCCTTCTGGCACGACTATCATGCCGCGCTTCACTCGGTGTATCCGCATCTGACCACGGTGGGGGAAGTCTTCAACCGTGATCCCGAGATCACTTCGTACTTCGCCGGAGGAATAGCGCACAAGGGCGTCGACACCGGCCTCGACACACCGTTCGATTTTCCCGTGTACTTTGCGCTGCGCGACACAATGGCGCACGACAAGCCGATGACTGAGTTGGCGAAGGTGCTGCGGCAGGACGCGCTGTATCCACATCCCGAGCGGCTGGTGCCGTTCATCGGCAATCACGACACTACGCGGTTTATCACCGACGCGGGCGGCTCAGAGACCCGGCTGAAACTCGCGTTGGGATTGGTCGCCACATTGCGGGGAATGCCGCAGATCTACTCCGGAGA
>JASHVE010000010.1 GCA_030039675.1 Acidobacteriaceae bacterium
TGCGTGCGATGGTGCGCCGTGTGCAGCACGCGCCGCCAGAAGATCCAGATGCGCTGGCGCTGGACGTCGAAGAACGGAACCACCTCCATCCACCACGGCTCGGTCTGTCGCGCGAAAAACGGAAGCCGCGCCACGGCCAGCTCCACAAAGCGATTCAGCGCGCTTTCGACCGTAAGCTGCGCGGGCAGCACCTTGTCCGGCGCCGGTTCCGGCGTACCCACAAACTCACCGAAGAATCGCCGCTCCGAGAGCAGCTGATGACGCAGAATATCACCCACGCTGGTGAAGCGCGGATGCAGTTTGAAGTCCAGGTCGGCCTCGCGGAACTCCCTCCACACCGAGGCCACCTTGTTGGTTTCGCTCGCGTAGGTGTCGAGCAGATGCTGGAATGTGGGGTTGTCCGCGCGGGGAATCGCGCTGTCCGGCACAGCAGTCCAGTCGTAGTGCATCGGGACCTCCGTTACACCTCGAAGATAGCGCCGAGAGACTGTTTGGCGACTCTCTTCAGATGCTCGCAGATCGGTCCAGGTTCTAGCCGCGATGACCCCGCCAACTTGCGAACGTCGCGACACCCGAAGCCTCACGGACGGTCTTTGCTCCGTGAGGTGGAGGCGATGCTAACTCGCTAACTCGCGAACATCCGCCGCAGGCGGATGCTAACTCGCCGTCTTATTCAGGTATCCCATCCCGCGCAGCACGCCGCGCATGAACGCGAAGCTCTCGATCACCCCGGGCATCGGATCGTCGCCGTGAATCTCGTACTCGAGATCCACAAACCCCGGATACTTGATCGCAATCAGCGACTCGAAGATCGCGCGGAAGGGAATGATGCCTTCGCCCACCGCAACCTGGCTTTCCTTGCTTGAGAAATCGGTCAGGTCCTTGGAGTGCAGGTTGAAGAGGCGCGGGCCCACATCGCGGATGGCCTGCGGCACGTTGGCCCCGGCGCGGCACGCATGCCCGATGTCGATGCAGCAGCCGATGCGCGGGTCCATGTTGCCCACCACCTTGAGCACATCGTAAGGCGAGTGCCAGATCTTATCCTCCGGCCCGTGGTTATGGATGGCCAGCCGGATATCGTATTCCTTCACGAACTTCTCGATGCGCGGCAGCGTTGTAGGCGCGGGGTCGCCGGCCACAATCACCTTCACGCCCGCGCGCTTCGCGTACTCGAACTTCGCGCGGATGTCGTCGTCCTCATCCTTGGGGAAGTACACCGTGCCCACGGCATGCAACTTGATGCCGTTCGCTGCGTAATCGGCCAGCGCTGCGTCCTCACCCGCCGCATCCATCGGCAAATGATCTTTGGCGTCCTTGCAGTTCAGGTCCGTCAGATTGAGCTGCTTCATGAAGCCGATCATCTGCGCCCGCGTGAAGTTGCGGAAGGTGTAGCTCGCCAGTCCCAGCTTGATCGGCGAAGGCTTGCCCGTTTCGGCGACGGCCTCGGCCGTGGCGGGCGCGGAGCCTGCGACAGCGCAGGCTGCTGCCGCCAGAGCGCCGGACTGAAGAAAGCGGCGGCGTGACAGACTATTTTTCATCTCAAAGAACTCCTGGGCCCGGACACGATCCGGCCTCTGGGAATTAGCTGCAGCCGGTTTAGTCCGAAGTTAAAACAATCAACTTGTAAAACACCGGCCCCGCATCTGGCAACCTCAAAAATTTTATTGCCTGCCGAACCGGTAGCTGATGCCCCCGGCAAAACCGAAGCTGTTCTGCACCGTCGAGCCGAAACCGGTCACAAAGTCCTCGCCTGCCAGGCGCAGGCTCACGCCTGGTGTCACGTTGTACTGGCCGATGATGCTGCCCGCGGCCGCAAAGGTGGTCGCGTCAGGCCAGATGCCGAAGGTCGTGGAGCCTTCCCCGTTTGTGTCTCCCGAAAAATTGCCCAGCGCAAAACCGCCCAGAACCCGCCCGGAGATCGAATACTTCGGCTGCACGTAGAACCGGTACGTCGGTCCCAGCAGCACGTTATATTCGCTAATCTTCGGCCGCGTGTTGGTTGCGTTGGTAATTCCCGGTACGAAGCCCGTGTACGCAATGCCGTAATAGCCGCGCGCGTCGAGGGTCACGCCCAGCCGCTCGCCGTAATAGCGGGTCAGGCCGGTGTTCCACCCATAGAATGTGGTGCGCTGCAGTGACGGGCCGGGGCTGAAGCGCAGATAACCCATGCCGGCAAACGCCTCGAAAAGATGGTCATAGGTGTCATGGATGGCCGTGGCCCGCCGCTGCTGGCGGCGCAGCCGGATACGCGCCTGCACGCTCGTCTGCTGCGGCGTCTCCTGGGCGGCCTGTCCGGTCTGATCCTGTCCAGCCTGGTCCTGTGTTGCCTGACCCTGCTTTGACTGATCCTGTGCTGCGGTGGGTGACGAGGGATTGCTGCTCGAATCTTGAGCCAGGACAATGGACGCGGTGGAAAGCGCCAGCGCCAGGAAAAAACGGCGAAAAGAAACCATCGTTATCGGGATTCCTCCACGGGAATAACCTGTCTCATAAACCACCCAGATCCTCGCTTTGACGCCGGTAAGCACCGCCGGCAAGGCGGCGCTCAGGCGCTTGCGACTCACTGCAACCAGCTTATGAGACCGGTTCGAGTGCGGAAGCACACAAAGGCTCACTGCAGTGCTTCCCCCAATTGGTATTAAACCATCTTGGGGGGACCTTTGTGCGTGAGCCTGCGATGGCTTGGACGTATCGCAGAGCGAATCGGTGCGCAGAGGCGCTACAGGCGCGCCATGGCGGAATTCGAGCGGATGTGCCCAAAGGCACATCCCTCAAGCGGCTTCTTCATCAGGAACAACTCACCTTCCCCGCACACCGCGTGGGCACTGTTGCTCGGATTCGGCTCTAAACAATGGCTTTGAGGTCTGCCTGCAGCTGCGCCAGGTCAAACCCGCCCGGCGAGCCTTTCGCGGAGATCCACGCCTGGCTCAGCAGCGCGTGCGCCTCGTCGCAGTACTTGTTCCAGAAGGCGATCGTCATGGTCTTCAACTGGCCCCAGGTAATGCACGTGAAGGTCTTCTGGTCGTACTTGGGCACAAAGACGCAGTGGCCGCCCCAGCTGCCGGGCTTGGCCTGCGCGCCACCCTTCGGCACTACGTCCCACACGTCCTGCGTCTGCGCAGTCAGCGGCAACGACAGTCCAATATAGACCCCCCCAAACAGGTTGATTGCCTGCCGGATCTCCGTCAGGTTCGTCGCTTTGGGATCGGCGAAGGCCATCAGAGGGTTGCCGGCGAATCCGTTCTTCTGCCAGTCGTTTAAAACATCCAGCTCCACACCGCCTTTGTCGGTGTTGGGATTGCCGGGCACGTATCCATCCCACTGCTCGTAGTACTTCTCGATGGTCGGGTCGGGCACTGTCACCATACCGCCGTTGTTCGCGGTCCATACCTGGATCGCGTGACCCGCTCCGGCGATCGTGCAATCGCCCAGCGTGTTATTGAGCATTACGCCCCATGTGGTGATGCCTTTGGTCCAGTCGGCCGTCGGCGGCGGAGGCGGCAGCGCAGCCGTCAGGTATTTACCCAGCGCCAGGGTGCGGCTGTCGGTCTTGATCGCTTTACGGCCCAGTTTCATCTTGGAGTGATCTACCATGGCGATTTCCTTTCTTGCAGGCGAGATCGTCGCGCACTCTGGGCGCGGCTCATAGTTATGTGGAGGCTGTGTGCACACCGTTTCAGATTTTGCGTCTTAATGTCCAGTGAATTTGTTTCATTGTTTGTGAAAAGACCGGTTCACCGCGGCTCGGACAACCCCGATGCCGTAGGATGAACTCGAGCGGAGGAACACCGAAACGATGGGCCGTTTTGTTCTTGGGCTGATAGTGGGTCTTGTGCTGGCGCCTGTCGTGCTGCTGGCTTGGTTCCGTTTCGGTCACCCTCCGGTCGCCGTCGCCGATCCGCCCCTCTTCAGGGAGAAGCTGATCACCAGCGTCCCCCTCCATACGCGGATTAATCGCGAGATGCCCGCTGCGGCTCCCATCCAGCCCGATGAACCGAACCTGGTGGCAGGTGCCCAGATCTACCGCGACCAGTGCGCCGCCTGCCACGGCTTCCACAACAAGCCGTCTTCATTCGGTGCGCACATGTTCCCCGCGGCGCCGCCGCTCTGGGAGAAGCACCACAGCAGCGAGGTCGTCGGCGTGAGCGACGATCCCGTCGGCGAGACCTACTGGAAGGTGGCCAACGGCATCCGGCTCACCGGCATGCCGGCCTACAAAACCGTCCTCACCGATACGCAGATCTGGCAGGTCTCTTTGCTGCTCGCCGATGCCGACAAACCGCTGCCGCCGGCGGCTCTGGAGAGCGTGCGTGGCGACCACCCCGCACAGCCTGCCGGCGCCCCGTCTTCCAGCAAAGCGCCGTAATGCATCGCGGCGCAACGGAAAGGGAAGAAGAATCATGAGCATGCTCGACTGGCTGCGCAAAGGCTTCGGCTACGTACTGCTGACCATGGGCGTCTCCCGTCCCGGGACCAAGCCCAGACCAACAACTTCTGAGAGTGGTCCAGGCAGCGCCGCTCCGAACCGGAACCTCAACAGCGGGCCGCAATAGGCCGCACGGCCAGTGTGTTCTCGGCTTCCATACGAGGT
>JASHVE010000107.1 GCA_030039675.1 Acidobacteriaceae bacterium
CTTTTCGCGGGTTCTCGCGCTCCGGTTCGACGATCTCGACGGGCATGCTCGCAGGCGCAGCGAAAGAGCCGGCCGAGCGCTTCAGCTTTGCGCTGGCCGTGGTGCTGACGCCGCCGGTGGTGCTGATGGAGACGCTGCGCCTGGTCCACGCGGCGCACGCGGCGAGCGCCGCGGGAGCGCCGATCGATTTGCATGCTGCGTTCGTCACCAGCCTGCTTGGGGCGGTCTTTTCGTTTGTCGCTGGGCTGCTCGCGCTCAAGTGGCTGAGCAGCTGGCTGGAGTCAGGCAAGTGGCACTGGTTCGGGATCTACTGCCTCGTCGCATCCGGCGCGGTGTTTTATCTGCACGGACGCGGTTTCTGAATAGCTTGGTTCTTTCCCACTCTGTCGCCAGAAAAAAGGCGACAGAATGGGGCACGGAGAAGTACAGCGGTTCCAGAGTTGCTGTATCTCGGAGCCGGGAAACGAAGTCGCTTTTTCGACAAGAAAAAGCCGTCTTGCACTCTACCGAACAGGCCACAGTTACTCTGGAACCGCTCTAAACCGCTGCGCAGACTCACATCTTCTGTAACAGGATTGCTCCCTGCTCGGCGCCTTTGATGGCGCCGAGCAAAGTTACTTTTTGGCCGATAGCGGTCATAGTGAGGATGAGCGCATCGTGCGCGGACGGATCGGCGCGCAGGAGATGCGGCGCGGGAGCGCCGTCGAGCAGAAGCTCCGCACTCTCAATCGCGGTGACAGTACCGCTCGCGGGGACGAAGCGGACGCGGTACTGCGCGGCGTCGTTGATCTTTGCGGTGAGATCGATGTCGAATTTGTAATCCTTCCACGCGCCGACGGTGTCGGCGGCCCAGACTTGCGCCGGGGCATCCCAGGTTGGGGGCGGCGCGGAGCCGGTATTGAAAGCGGCGAGGCGGCGAATGCGTGGCTCGCCCATTGAATGGATGACGGCGAGGCGTATACGGCGATAGATGTTTGCCGGGACGGGCACAATGCGCTTGTGGCCGATCGACGATCCGGTGTAAAGCGTAGTCCATCCATGTCCGGTCTGCCCTTCGAGGCGGAAGCTGAGCACGCGCTGGCCGTGACGGCAGTCTTCCTGAAGGATGACATGATCGACGCGTGCGGGCTCGGCGAGTTGCAGCTCGACGTTGGCGCCTGGGCTCTGCGTCTCTGCGACAGGCTTGCGAAAACGCCGGCGAATCTCGTCACCGAACTCGCGGGCACGCGCAAAGTCCGCGCCGGGCATGTGGCCGCTGCGGTCGGCAGGAATGTTGAGCAGCAACTGCGCACCGCGGCCGACGGAGCGGTAGTAGACCTCGAGCAGCTGGTCGAGGGTCATAAGATTGCGGACGTTGGTCGTGCTCCAGAACCAGTTGGGGCGGCGGATAGAGACATCGCACTCGACGGGAATCCAGGCATCGCCATCGGGATCGCCGTGCATGGAGGTTGAGACGCCGCTCCGCGCGTCGGCCTTTGATTCGGCATTCCAGAGCGGGTAGGGCGCAAAACCGCTTTCATTGCCGACCCAGCGGATGGTCGCATCCGGGCCCTGAAAGATGGCCGCGTGGGGCGCGTATTTGCGCACGATGTCTGAGACCGGCACGACGCTTGATCCGTCGAACCAGACTTCGACCATCTCGCCATAGCGCGTGAGCACTTCGGTAAGCTGCTCGCGGTACATGGCGTTATAGGCAGACTGGCGGGCGGGATCCTTGCACACACCGCCGAGGCCCGCGCCGAAGTAATCGTCGCGTGGAGAGAGATAGACGCCGAGGCGCAGTGCGCGCTTGCGGCAGGAGACGGAAAGATCAGCCAGCACGTCGCCATGGCCGTTTTTCCAGGGCGTGTTGGCGATGGAGTATTTCGTAGTCTGGGTCTGCCACATGCAGAAGCCGCCCTGGTGCTTGGCGACGAAGACGATGTAGCGCGCGCCGAGGTTGACGGCGCATTCGGCCCAGTTGTCGGTGTCGATGTCGGGGTTGATGGCGCTCAATGGCGTGGAGAGATCGTCGCCTTCCTTGTCCTGCCAGGTGTTTGGCGCGAAGTGGACGAACATGCCGATCTCGAGCTCCTGCCAGGAAAGCTGGTCCGCGGTGGGAGTAGCATGCGGCAAAACCGCTTCAAGGGATGGGAGCTGAGACTGGGCAACGAGCGGAAGCGAGGCCGCAGCACATCCAAGAGCGAGAAACTGCCGGCGATCAATTTTTTCCACGGGTATCTTGCGCAATCGAGCGCTGCGTCAGTTGGGCGTACCGGAGGTTTCGGCGCGGGCGAAGGAGCACTCACTGCATTGACAGATGCGGCGCAGGTATTCCCAGGAGTAGATGCCGGCGGAATGGCCGTCTTGCCAGTTGAGCTGGATGGCGTAGCGGCCGACGGCATGCGCGCTGGCCGGCCTGGCCGGTGGGGTATACATCGGCAACACTGCGGTAGGTTTTGGCTTGGGCTGGCCGGGCTTACGATCTTCGAGGGTGCGCTGCTCGACGCAGGTGGCGCAAGGGCAGGCCTCGCGCAGCCACGCGAAGCTCCACGCGCTCTTGTGGCCGTCGGTCCAGTCGATCTCCAGACCTTTGCCTTCGGTGATCAGCACGCGCACCTTGGCTGGAGTGACGGCAGTGCGCGGGAGCGACCGGTTTTCTTCGATTTTGCGGGCTTCCTCTTCTTTCGAGACGAAGCGGATGCCTTCGTGGCTCATAGGTCTATTTTAGTTCAGAGTTCAGAGTTCGTAGTTCACAGCGGACAGAGTGAGAACTGTCAACTACGAACTGTGGACTACCTCCTGCCTACTGCTTCCAGAAGAACCACGCGGCCATGCCGAGGCCGATGACGACTACGATGCTCCGCAGCACCGGCTGCGGGACGCGGCGCGCCAGGCTGGCCGAGGTGTAGCCGCCGATGGCGGCGGCGATCATGGCCGCCAGGCAGAAGCGCCAAACCACCTGACCTTCGGCAATAAAGATAAGGAAGGCGATGCCGTTTGCGGTAGTGGTGGTGACCACTTTGAGCGCATTGATTTCGTTCAGGTCCTGGTAGCCGAAGAGAGAGAGAGCGGTGATGAGAAGAAAACCCGCTCCGGCGCCGAAGTATCCGAGATAGAAGCTCACCACAATGGAAACGAGAAAGACTCCGAGGCGGCGTGGCTCGCGCGGCTGGCCGGTAATTCTGCCTTTGCGGCGCTCGAGCCAGCGCGAGACCGGACCGCTCACAGCAAAGAGGCTGGCCGCACCCAGCAGCAGCCACGGCACCAAGTGCAGAAAGGTCATTTGCGGCGTGTTCAGCAACACCACGGCACCGGCCGTGCCGCCGAGGAGTCCGGCGATGCCCATCAGGACGGCCGAGCGGAGATTTTTGCGCACATTTTCGCGGTAGGCTGCGATGGAAGTGAGCTGGCCGGGCCAGATGGCCACCGTATTGGTTGCGTTGGCCTGAATGGGCAGCATGTTCATGCCCAGAAGCGCGGGAAAGGAGAGAAATGAGCCGCCGCCGGCTACGGCGTTCAACACGCCTGCCAGAAACGCGCCTACAACCAGCAGGCCCCAGTGCCAGGTCATGTCAGAGGAGAAAACATGCAAATGAACCATGCGGCTCCCGCTATTGTAGAAGGCCAGCCCCGGGGCAGTTGTCCGTTCGGATCGCGCTATCCCGGCGGGTGGGAAACGAGCCGAGGGGGCTCAATTGCACCCGCCGAAGCGATGGCGTCATTGCTC
>JASHVE010000108.1 GCA_030039675.1 Acidobacteriaceae bacterium
ACTTTTTAAAATTTCTGCGAGTCCTCTGGCTTAGGGGATGGTTTGTCGAAAATGAACAGCTGGCTCAGCTCGGCAGGTTCCGGATCACGCGATCGAGCACGCCTGCCCAATCGCCCGGCGCGGTCTGGCGAAAGAGCTGTGCGGTCGGGTACCAGGGAGTGGTTTCGATTTCCTGCATCCAGCGCCAGTCGGCCAGGTGCGGGAGAAGAATCCAGACCGGCTTGGCCATAGCCCCGGCGAGGTGCGCGATGCAGGTGTCGGTGGTGATGACGAGGTCGAGCGTGGCTACGAGCGCGGCGGTCTCGGCCAGATCGCGGTCGCGGCTTGAGCCGTCGCGCACGCAGAGATCCTCCGGCAATTGCGCCAACTGCTCGGCGGCTTCGCCTTTCTGGAGCGAGATCCAGTTGGCGCCGATTTTCGATTGGGCCGAACGCAGCAGTGGCAGGAGAGTGTCGAGTCGGATGGAACGCTGGCGGTCGGCTTTATAGCGCGGATTGCCGGCCCAGGCCAAGCCGATGCGCGGCGCCGGCCTCGCGTCAGGAAACGTGCGCCATTTCTCCTGCACGACGTCCGGGTCTGCAGCCAGATAAGCGCCAAGCCACGGGACCGAGGCGACGGTTGTGCCGCAGACCGCGGGCAGGCTCATCAGCGGACATTCGAGATCGAACGCAGGCAGTGGGGAACCGAGAATTGCCGTTTCTGCGCAGCCGGCCCGCACTGCTGCGAGCGAACGCAGCAAGCGCTCAGCCGGTTCCTGGACCTGCAGGATGGGGTGACCGCCGCGCGCGGCGACGAGAGCGGCGTAGCGGCAAAACTGGATCGTGTCGCCGAGGCCTTGCTCGGCGTGCAGCAGGATGCGCTCGCCGTTGAGGACTTCGCCGTGCCATCGGGGTTGCGCGAAGATGCGTGGGGTGCGATGCACTTCGCGGAAGCGCCAGCGGGCTTCGTAGCCGGGCCAGCCGCGTTCCCAGTCGCCCAAGCGCAACTGCGTAAGCGCGAGATTGTAGGCTGCGCCGGCGTGGTTGGGGTCGCATTCCACGGCGCGCTCATGCGTGTGGAGCGCCTGTGTGAAGCGGCCCACTTCGAGCAGGGAATTGCCACGGTTCGACGCGGCGGCGCGGTTGCCGAGCGCCTCGGCGCGGTCGAAGCGTGCCAGGGCTTCGTCGAAGCGGCCGTCGTGGTGCAACAGGATACCTTCCATATTGATGGCTTCATTCTGGTCGGGATCGACCGCGAGCGCCCGGCGCAGCCACTCCCACGCGCCCGCCGTGTCGCGCTGGGCTACGCGCAACTGGCACCACGCAATCAGCGTCTCAACCTGATCGCAGTTCAAGGCAAGCGCATTGCGCAGGCAGTGCTCCGCTTCGGCGGGGCGGTTGCGTTCGCGCTCCAGCGCGGCCAGATTGATCCATCCGGAAACCAGGTCCGGGCGCAAGGCGATGGCGCGGCGCAGCGCGGCTTCGGCGGAAAGGTCGCGTCCCTGCTCGCGCAGCAGGCTGCCGAGATTGATCCAGGCCGCGGCAAAGTCGGGCCGCGCGGCAATCGCCCGGCGGTAGCGGGTTTCGGCTTCCGATGTTTTGCCGAGGCGGGCGAGGACAAAGCCGGCGGCGAACTCGGCCTCGGGCAGGCGCGGATGCAGCGCCAATGCCTGCTCGTAGCGATCAAGCGCCTCTTGATCGCGGCGCATCAGGGCAAGGGCGTTGCCCAGCCCGAGATGCGCTGCGAGTAGCGTAGGCTGGCGTTGAAGGGCGAGCGCAAATTCCTGCGCGGCAGCTTCCGGTTGTTCGCGGGCGAGTTTCAGCTCGCCCAGCCCCAGGCGGGCCAGCGGATGCATTCCATCGAGTCGGATGGCGGTGGCGTAGGCGCGCTCGGCGTCGTCATTGCGGCCCGCTGCCTTAAGCGCCTGGCCCAACGCCACCCAGGCCGCGATCATGCCCGGAGCCGCAGCCGCGCCGGCAGCGGCCATTTTCACAGCGAACTCTGTTTGCCGGCTCGCCAGCGCTACCAGGCTCATGCCTACCAGCGCCTGCGGCTGACGCGGATTGCGCATGAGCGCCTGCTGGTAACCGAGCGCGACCTCCAGCAGGCGGCCGGTGAAAGGCTGCGCGGCGTCATTCTGCGGAGGATTTTCGAGGCTGTGTTCGAGCAAAGGTCTGTATCGCCGCGACGAAATCGGCCTTTGCGCACCGTCTTATGGAACGGCACGCAGCGGCTGCGGATTGCTCTGCACGGTTCAGGGCAGGGGGCGCCTGATTTTCTTGGCAGGATCTAATGTGCAATTCGATCGGCTGCGAGCAGATCAGCCGGCGACGTTCTGCCGGTTGGTGAGCGGTGTGGCGCTGAACCGGCCGCGGATCTGGTTTACGGCGACCACCCAGGGCACGGCAACCGAGAAGACGAAGCGCGCGAGCACGGCCTTTGCGCCAAACCGTGGCAGGAAACGCCAGTCGCGGTGAAAGGCGTACCAGCACTCGAGCGCCAGTACGGCCGGCAAAGGAATCACTGACCAGGCCAGGGCAATGAGCGCGGCGATCTGCAGCACGCAGCGTGAGGCGTTGCGGAACATGCGCGCCCAGCGCACACCGGCCTGGCCATCGCTGATGGCATAGCGGGCCATCTGGTGCGTGGCGGAGCGAAAGCTGTTCAGGGGCCGGTAAATGGCCTTGGCGTTGGAAGCAAAGGCAGGGGTGATCTGCCGGCGCGCGGCGAGATCGAAGAGCGTGTCCTCGCCGACCAGAACATCTTCGGGAAATCCGCCGATCCGCTGCCAGAGCGCTTTGGTAAAGGCCATGGAGCGCGCGGTGCAGGATTTGGTGGGCTCGTGCGGCGAGAGCTTGATGGAGAAGAACGGCGCCGAGGCGACGTCCCATACGGTATGCACCTCGGGATCGACAAGCGTGCCGCCGAGGGCGTACTCAGCCGATCCCGCAACGAGGGGTGCGGTCAGGTTCCGGAGCCAGTCGGGAGCGTAGGTGCAGCCTGCGTCTGCGCAGGCCACGATCGCAGATTTCGCCGCGGCGATGGCCACATTGCGGCCGCGGGAGACGGGGCCTTTCGAAAACTTCAGGCTGCAGGTCTCGTCGCGGATGGCGACCAGACGCGGGTTGCGCTGCCGTTCGGCATCCAGCCACTCCCATGTGCCGTCGGTTGAGCCGCCGTCGACCACGATGATTTCGGCTGCCGGAGGGACCTGGGCCAGAAGGCTTGCGACCACCCTGCCAATGTCCTGGACCTCGTTCAGTTCGGTGACCACGATACTGACCGGGACGCTGACAGACTGCATGGGGCCAGTATAGCGAGCGGGGCAGGACGCATCCGCATTGACCCCAGCGTCCATTTGACGATAAAATCAGGGAGTTTGGCGATGCACTCCTCGCTGGAGGTGTGCGGGATTGTGCCGGGTGTATCTGCGGCCCGCGTTCCGATGCAGTTGTTCTCTGTATCCGCCCCACCGCAAAATCAGAAATGTTTTTCAGTTGAATGCGCCTCGCGGGGAAGCCGAGCGCTGGAGGGTTTGTTATGTATGCAGTGATTCGCACCGGCGGCAAGCAGTACCGCGTGGCTCCCGGCGATGTGGTGAAGATCGAGAGCGTCCCGTCGGAGAACCAGACGGTGGAGTTCAGCGATGTGCTGGCAGTTTCGGGCGAGCCCGGCGCTGTGGTTAAGCCGTCGACGGCCAAGGTGACGGCGGAAGTGGTCAGCGAAGGCCGCGGCGACAAGGTGCTGGTCTTCCATTTCAAGCGGAAGAAGCAGTACAAGAAGCTGCAGGGACACCGGCAGAACTTTACCGAGGTACGCATCAAGGCCATTGAGGCCGACGGCGTGACCTACACGGCGGCGAACTAGACAAGCCATCAGCTTTCAGCTCTCAGCTTGTGCAGTGAGAGTGGATGCAGATGAGGCAAGCAACGACCCGCAGAACTGAAAGCTGAGAGCTGAAAGCTTGGGAGATTGAGCAATGGCACACAAAAAAGGTGGAGGCAGCTCCACAAACGGACGCGATTCCAATGCACAGCGGCTGGGCGTGAAGGCCTTTGCCGGACAACTGGTCACCGGCGGCTCCATTATCATCCGCCAGCGCGGCACGCGCATCAAGCCGGGCGCCAATGTCGGCATCGGCTCGGACGATACGCTGTTCGCCAAGGTATCCGGCCGGGTGAAGTTCACCGATCGCGGCAGCCGCGGGCGCTTTGCCTCCGTGGAACCGGTTGCGGCCGAGTAACAATAGGCTGACACGAAAACGAAAGGCCGTGGCAATTGCCACGGCCTTTCGTTTTTCTTGATCTCTGTTTTACGATTCCGACTGGCGGCCCTTGAGATTCCGGTTCAGTACCTTGTCAACCACCTTCTCGACGTCGCTCAGGAAGAAGCTATTAGCGGGCTGCTGCACGGCGACCTGGGTTCCGGTGTGGCCCAGTGCAGAGGCGATTTCGTTCCAGCGATAGACGGTTGAGTTGGCCGGCATCACAACCGGCTTCCGCGCCTCTTGCGGCATGGCGCAGTAGAGAGCCCAGACGCCGAGCGCGGTGAGAATCAGCGATTCGTACACGAACTGGAGCGGCGCGGTGAGCGAAATGTTGCGCGAGATCAGCGAAGCGGCGACAAAATCATTTGCCGCCATCACGCCGAATCCCAGCGAAATGCCGAAGGCGACGTCGCGAACCGACAGCCGCAGCGCATTCATGCACAGGCAGAGGAACGCTAACAGGCAGAGCTCAAGAATGCTGACCGAGTGCATCAACCCGAAGGCGATGTCCGGAATGATTCCGATGCCGCGGTGCGAGAAGGACAATGTGGAGAAGGTGACGATCGCCGAAGCCAGAACCGCCCAACGAAAGATGATGATTCCGAATTTCATCAAGCCGGCAAACGGGGAAAGTGCGGACCGAAACACCTCTATGCAGATGAAAAACAGCATTGCGGCGCTAACGATATAAACAGCCCAGTAAACAAAAAAGTAAACGCCGTACCACGTGGTGGAAGGGGTTGCCTGACTTATGGAAAGCAAGAAAAAAAGCACCGGCCCAGACGCCAAACGTAACCCCAGATAGGCGCTCATCGCGGGAAATCTGCGTTGTAGCTTTCGTTTCCAAAAAAAGAAAGCCACAACGGCGACCAGCAGGAACTCGGCCGCGCTCATGATTGACATTGCAAGACTTGAGGACATAGACACTTAAGCCCGATTCTGGGGACTGGCTCCAGAATAGCGCCAAATGCCTTACCTCTCAACAGGAAAAGCGTGGGATATTGTGTGGCACTTTCGTGCCATTACCTCAGTGAGTTACCGTACTCCCGCAGGAGTTGCTAAACAGCTTGGTACGCCCGGTCCGCATCCAGGAATGGGGAAAGCCGCCGTGGCCGACTGGTGGCTCGGAAGCACGGGAGCGGACTTGGGAGTAACGGCAGCGGCAGCGCCGCCAGCCACGACAATGATCACAGCCAAAATGCGAACAGCGAGTTTCATCATTGGTAACCTCTTCTGGGATTCTGAATGCCGGATATCTTCCCGTACATCTTTCGCATCATAGTACAGAGATGACTGTAAGTCCAGTTTTTTCTTGCACATATACTAGTAGTAACCCCTTAGATTACTAACGTCATATCCCCTGTTCGTAATCAGTCCACGAAATCCACCGCAGCTTGGCAGATCGGATGCCCCGCACGCTACCCGCCGCATGATAAAATTGAGCCAGGCAAAACTCGCGCAAAGCCCACGTCTTTCAGCGGTTAGTCTTGACTTGCCCGCCCCGGAAACCGGCTTCCGGAAACCGCAATTCTGTGGATATTGAATGCGATGGCCTGGCGATCGGACACATATGGCGACTGAAGCAATTGGCAGCATGACCCTCCCTGGCGACAACGGCAGCTACACCGGCGAAAACATCAAGATTCTCGAAGGTCTGGAGGCTGTGCGGCTCCGCCCGGCGATGTACATCGGCTCGACCGGCGACATGGGGCTGCACCACCTCGTCTATGAGGTGGTCGACAACTCCGTGGATGAAGCGCTCGCCGGCTATGCCACGAAGGTCGAGGTCACGATTCACGTCGACAACTCGATCACGGTCGTCGACGACGGCCGCGGCATCCCGGTCGACACGAAGACCCTGCCCGACGGAAAGAAGATGTCGGCCCTCGAAGTGGTGATGACCAAGCTGCATGCCGGCGGCAAGTTCGATTCGTCGACGTACAAGGTCTCCGGCGGACTGCACGGCGTGGGCGTGAGCTGCGTCAACGCGCTCTCGCAGGAGTTCAACGTCGAGGTTTGGCGTGACGGTTACACCTGGGAGATGGACTTCAGCTGCGGGCTGCCCACCAGCGAGCTGCGCCAGTCCGGAACCAGCAAGCGGCGCGGGACTAAGGTCCACTTTCTGCCGGACAAGACGATCTTTTCGACCACCGAGTACAACTACGATACGCTGGCGCAGCGGCTGCGCGAACTGGCCTTCCTGAATAAGGGCCTGGAAATCACGCTGACGGACGAGCGCACCGCCGACCCCAAGACCGGCGAAGCCAAGCGCGCCGATTTTCGCTACGCGGGCGGCATTGCGGAGTTCGTCAAGCATCTCAACCGCGGCAAGCAGGTGCTGCACGACAAGCCCATTACCATGGAAGCTTCACGGTCCGGCGTCGAGATCGAGATCGCGCTGCAGTACAACGACAGCTATTCAGAGACGGTGTTCAGCTTCGCGAACAACATCAATACCGTGGATGGCGGTACGCATCTCTCCGGCTTCCGCACGGCGCTTACCCGCACCATCAACGCCATTGGCCAGCAGATGGGCCTCTTCAAGGATATGAAGGAGTCTCTCAGCGGCGACGATGTGCGCGAGGGGCTGGTCGCGGTGGTTAGCGTGAAGCTGCCACAGCCGCAGTTCGAAGGGCAGACCAAGGGCAAGCTCAACTCCGACATTGCGGGCATTGTGCAGGCCTTCGTGAACGAACGGCTCGGCATGTTCCTGGAGCAGAATCCGCCCATCGCCCGGCGCGTCATCAACAAGGCGATTGAAGCGGCACGCGCTCGCGAGGCGGCGCGCAAAGCCCGCGATCTGACCCGGCGCAAGGGCGCGTTGGATGGCGGCGGTCTGCCGGGCAAGCTGGCTGATTGCTCGGAGCGCAACCCCGACCGCTGCGAGCTCTACCTCGTCGAGGGCGAGTCGGCCGGCGGCACGGCCAAGCAGGGCCGCGACCGGCGCTTCCAGGCGATTTTGCCGCTGAAGGGTAAGATCCTCAATGTGGAGAAGGCGCGCTACGACAAGATGCTCGGCCACGAAGAGATCCGCGCCATGATCACGGCGCTCGGCACCGGGATCGGCAAGGATGATTTTGATCCGGCCAAGCTGCGCTACGGCAAGATTATTCTGATGACCGATGCCGACGTGGACGGTTCGCACATCCGCACGCTGCTGCTTACGTTCTTCTTCCGCCACATGACGGAGCTGATCAAGCGCGACAACGTGTACATTGCGCAGCCGCCGCTCTACAAGATCAAGAAGGGCCGGTTCGAGCAGTACATCAAGGATGACCGCGAGTTTGTGAAGGTGATGGTGAGCCGGGCGTCCGAGGGCATGATGGTGCGCCACGGCGAAGCGGCGAGCCGCATTGAAGGCGCAGAACTCACGCGCTTCATGGGCACGCTGAACGAATATCTCGGCTTTGCCGAGAAGGTTGACAAACGCATCCGTAACGAGAAGCTCACCGAAGCGCTGGCCCGCGCCGAGCTGATCCATCGCGCAGACTTTGCTTCCAAGAGCGGCAGCGAGATTCCGGAGAAGCTGGCCGCGCTGCACACCGAGCTGGCAAAGCGCGCCGACGAGTTCCAGATCAAGCTCAACGCGCCGGTCGAAGACGAGGAGCATCACACCTGGTCGGTCTGCTTCACTGATTCACAGGGAGCTACGCGCTGCATCGACTGGAACCTGGCGTCGAGCCCTGAGTTCCGGCAGATGATGGCGAAGTATACGCAGATCAAGGAATTTCTGGAGCCGCCGTTCCTGGTGGAGTATGCCGCCAAGTCTGCTGCAACCACAGACCTGAGCCCTGAAGACGAGGAACCCGATGCGCAGGGTGCGCCGCCGCCGGGC
>JASHVE010000109.1 GCA_030039675.1 Acidobacteriaceae bacterium
CCACGCCTGTTCTACAAGTACCGGGCCGTGGAGAAGATTGCCGAAGGGCGAAGCATTTTGGATGCCCTACTTCTCGCCGAACGGTTTGCCGCGACGTCGGCCTTTGCCCATTCCTTCGCTTTTTGCCTTGCTGCCGAGCGAGTTGCAGCCGTCGATGTGCCGCCGCGAGCCATTGCTCTGCGCGTCCTGCTTGCTGAGCTTGAAAGACTGCGGCACCACGCCGGCGCGATTGCGGCGATCTGCGAGTCTACAGCGCTTGCCGTCTCGGCCGCCCAGGCCTCGATCATCGAAGAGCACTTACTGCGTGCATCCTGCGCCTTTGCGGATCACCGTTACTTGTTCGGCCTGAATACGCCTGGCGGACTGAATCGCGATTTCACTTCAGAGCAGTGCGAAGTCCTCCTTCTTGCAGTCGATAAAGCAGATAAGGATCTCCGAGTTCTCGAAAAGCGGCTCCGCTTCTCAAGCAGCTTCCTCGACCGCCTCGAAGACGTCGGAGTCGTCACCAAAGAGAACGCCCGTGATTTGAACCTTGTCGGTCCGATTGGCCGTGCTTCGGCTCAGAATTGCGATCTGCGGAAAGCGTGCCCTTACTCGGGCTACGGTAGGCACGGGTTTGATGTCCCCTGCGAGACCGAAGGTGATGGATATGCGCGCCTTCGTGTTCTGTTTCGAGAAGCGGTGCAGTCGACGAGACTGATTCATCAGGCCGTAGACAAGCTTGAGGAAGGCCCAGTTCGGGTTTCTTACGAAGTGAGCCGGCCGGGTGTTGCGCTTGGCTGGGCTGAAGCGCCGAGAGGCGCCGCGCTTCACTGGCTCCGGGTAGACGAAAAAGGCATTGTCGAACGATATCGAGCAATCACTCCGTCCTTCAACAACTGGCTCGGGTTTCATGTGGCGGCAGAAGACTTTGCCTTTCAGGATTTTCCAATCATTCTCGCGACATTTGGGTTGTCCGCAACCGAATGCGATCGATAGAGGTAGCAGGGATGAGCTTCTGGTTCTGGCACGGATTACGCAAGGGCATTCAAACGACCAGGTATCCACGGCGCATGGAAGACGCCCCCGGTGTCTCTCCAGGCCGCCCTATCAACACGGAATTTGCGACTCCCGAGGAGGCTCTGCTTGCTGCCGAGATCTGTCCGACGGACGCAATCGTCGCCCACGGCAAATCGACATTTGTTAACCATGGCAAGTGCATTCATTGTCAGCTCTGCCTTCGGTCCTTGCCTTCTCCCATGGATTGGGAAGCGGGTTACGAATGGACGCATTTGCCGGCAAATCAGAAGGAATCTTTCCCGTTCCCAACTGCCTTTTCGAAGTCGATGCACATCATGGTCGTTGATGCGGGAGATTGCGGTGCCTGCCTGCACGAAGTCAAGCAACTCAATAATCCTCTCTACAACATGCACCGGCTGGGGTTCTTTATGACGGCTACTCCGCGCTCCGCCGATCTTCTTCTTGTCGTAGGTCCAGTGAGCGAAAACATGCGTGGGCCGCTGCTTAAGACCTGGGAAGCCATGCCAACTTCGCGGAAGGTGATCTCCGTCGGCAGCTGTGCCATTTCTGGCGGCGTGTTCGGCAAGAGCTTCATGTGCGCCGGCGGCGTTGGCTCGGTGTTGCCGGTTGATTTTGAGGTTCCTGGAAACCCGCCCCCGCCTTTGGCGATCCTTCACGGGCTCCTGGTTGTGGCCGGCAGGAAATCGGTGAAGAGTCCCGAACCGATCTCCGAAGGGAGACTCTGATCGATGTCGCAACTTGCCGGATCGTCGTTGATTGCGTTCTTCGTCGTCTGCGCGGCAGGAGTCGTGCTCTCCGCCCTATTCGGTCGCACGCGGGTTCCGGCGGTGCTTGCCTCGGCAGGAGCCCTGGCGGCAGTGCTGATGGTCCTGACGTCCGCAACAGTGCTCATCGACGGTCAGCCCTGCGGCGCCACGCTCTGGACGTTGAATGGCTTTGGCAGTTTCACCATTCATCTCGACGCGTTGTCGTCGATTTTTCTTCTCATCTCCGGAATTGTTTCCTTTTCCGCGTCGCTTTTCGCGGCGAGTTTCCTGAAGAGGCACGCGCATGTTGCGCATCCCGCTGTACGCTACTCAATTCTCTACTTCGCGCTCATGGCTTCAGTCGCCCTGATCCTCGTCGCCGGCGATACACTGCTGTTTCTCATCAGCTGGGAATGCATGTCCATCCTGTCTTTCTTACTGATCAACTATGACTTGTCCAGCCAGTCGGACAAGTCCGCCGGTTACATCATGCTGGCCATGAGCGAAGCTGGCTTCTTGGCGGTCGCCGTCGCCTTCCTGTTAGTTGCGCGTTCTGCCACGGATTTCTCGTTTTCGGCTCTGCGCATCGCGGGCGCAACGCTCACGCCTCAAACCCTGTGGACCGTCTTTCTCCTTGGCTTTTTCGGGTTTGGGGTAAAGGCTGGTCTGATCCCGGTAAACTTCTGGCTTCCGCGATCCTATACTGCGGCTCCATCCGTTTTCGTACCCATCTTCGCCGGGGTCACGCTCAATCTTGGGTTTTACGGAATTCTGAGACTCAACGCGGACCTCATGCATGCCGGCTATGGAGCGGGCCTTGTCGCATTAATTACGGGCAGCGTTACCGCGTTGGTCGGAATTCTCTACGCCACCACAGATGGCGATATGAAAACGATGCTCGCCCATAGTTCTATCGAGAACGCAGGAATCATTGTCGCTGCCTTGGGTGCCTTTCTTGTCTTTCGCGCCTTCGGCGAACCAGTTGCGGCTGCGCTCGCTCTTTCCGCCACGCTCTACCACATGGTGAATCACTCGGTTTACAAGACTCTGCTCTTCGAAGGGGCCGGCCACGTGGAAGCTGCGACGGGCACGCGGGAAATGGACCAGCTTGGCGGCCTGGCGCGCTTATTGCCTGGCTTGTCAATCGTTTTCCTTGTGGGTTGTCTGGCGATCTCCGCCGTTCCCCCCTTCAACGGTTTCGTCAGTGAGTGGATGACTCTGCAAACAATGCTCCGCAGCGCTGTCCTTGCGTCGACGTCGGTGCGGATCGTTTTCGCGCTCTGCGGAGCGGCACTCGCCCTTACCGCGGCATTAGCCGTGACCTGCTTTGTGAAAACCTATGCCATGAATTTCCTGGGCATCCGGAGAGGCCCGTGGGAACTGCGGGCGGTACCGAAAGGGCGAGGCAAATTCCCCATGGGATTTCTCGCGGTTGTCTGCCTCCTCCTCGGAATTCTTCCAACCTATGTCCTGCCGATACTCAACCAAGGGGTTGAGCCACTGGCAGGCGCAAGCATCACCTCCGCTCTCGTGCAGCCCTTTTTCACAGCGACGCCCGCGAATGCGCAACTTCCTCCCGGATTCCTCCAAGACTTTCACAATCTCGGCGCACAGGCGGGGCGGGGCCTGATCCCCGGCCGAGGGCTCGTAGTGCTTCTCCGCGGGGGCGAGGCGAATCCCGTGGTCTTCGCGATGTCGCCGTCTTACAGCATCGTTGCTTTGGTCGTGCTTTTCGTTCTTGCGTGGTTCGGACTAAGGCGTCTGACGCGACAGCGCACTTTGACTCGGCGCCCTGTCTGGGCGGGAGGAATTCCACGGCTCTTGCCGCTGCTCACCTATACGGGAACGGGTTTCTCCAATCCTGTCCGTGTCGTTTTTCAGGCAATCTTTCGGCCGAACATCGTCGAAGACACACGACAAACGGTGGCAGTGCATTTTCGGACCGCCATTCATCGGCAGCGCGAGGAGACGCACGTTGTCGATCGCTTATTGCTCAGACCTGTGGGGGTTGCGGTACAAGGAATTGCAGCCTTCCTGGCCGGGATGCACCATGGAAGATTGAACGCCTATATCGGCTATGTGTTGGCATTTCTTCTGCTCGTACTTTTCCTCTATCGGGGAGGTTAGAACCTGCGGAATGCCCCCACACCGTTGTTCATCAGGATTCCGCTTGGCATCCGGAGGTGAACTCAGGCGGAGGCTCCCGCCATCTAGGGGGGTGCATGAACTTTGTTGGGGTCGCATTAGCTCTGCTCTTCGCGCTATGTGCTGCGGGTATCGTTGCAGGAGCCGCGGTTGCCGAGAAGAGAATACCCACAGTACTGGCGTGGGCTGGATCGATTTCCGCAGTTTCCGCGCTATGGGCATCAGGCGCGGTCCTTGTGTCAGGAGACGCCTTTCGTCACTTGTTGTGGACCATCCCTTCTATCGGCACACTCACGATTCTTCTCGATCGAGTATCGGCCTATTTCCTGTTTATTGGCGCAATTGTCATCCTGGCCAGTTCTGTCTTCTCGGCCTCCTATATGAAGCGTTTCGTGGGCCACTACAGCCTTAGAGCATTCAACGCCTGGTATCTCGTTCTGTGCGCGTCCATTGTGTGGATCCTGGTCGAAAGTGATGTCTTCGGCTTTTTACTTGCATGGGAGGCGATGTCTGTCTCAAGTTATCTTCTCGTGAATTTCGAGCATCAGCGCAGAGGCACCGCGCAGGCTGGTTATCTCATGCTCGCGATGAGTGAAGCGGGATTCCTCGCCGTAACCGTTGGATTGCTCATTCTCGCGGTGAGTACAGACTCCTGGCAGTTCTCGGACCTCACTCGAGCTCCAGTTGCGTGGACTCCTTTCGTGCGTTGGGCGGTCTTTTTACTCACATTCTTCGGATTTGGAGTGAAGGCGGGCCTGGTTCCGGTGAATGCGTGGCTGCCCAGAGCCCATCCTGCCGCACCGGCAAATGTCTCAGCGATTCTGTCCGGTGTGATTCTTAATCTGGGACTTTACGGAATCATCCGCTTCGATTTTCAAATTGCGCCGATCGCCACGAACGGGGCTGGGATGGTGATCCTTCTCACTGGAACGGTCTCCGCGCTTGTCGGCATCCTTTATGCGACCACAGAAACGGACCTGAAGGGTGTTCTCGCCCATAGCTCAATTGAAAATATCGGAATCGTGACCCTCGGTTTCGGCGCAAGCCTTATTTTTGCTGTGGCGGGTCAGCCGCTTTTTTCCGGTATGGCCATGATCGCGGCTTTTTATCACATGCTCAACCATTCGATTTATAAGGCCCTTCTGTTTCTGGGCGCGGGCTC
>JASHVE010000110.1 GCA_030039675.1 Acidobacteriaceae bacterium
TTTCGCCGCTTCAGCATTCGTAAACTTCTTTTCCGAAGCCGGGCGCAGTCGAAAAATTCCCGGCCCTCCTGTCGTTGCATATTATGCAACCATGATTGCGCGAATCATCCTAACAAGCGTAAGTAAGCATCGTCAACAAGGAAAGTTAACGGCTCAATTGCTGAAGCAGGCTCAATGCTGCGTCGCGAATCGGAGCATCCCCGCTGCGGGAAGCAATCTCCGATTGCGCGCGCGCCTCCGGCAATTTCCCTTGCTTCGCGAGAACCAGCGCCAGTCCCAGGTGCGCTTCGTAAAGGTCGGGTTTTAGTTGGATGGCTTTCTCAAATTGCTGCTCGGCCTCCGCCGATTTTTCCTGCGCCGCCAAAACATTGCCCAGGCTCGATCGCAGCTCCGCAGACGAGGGGCTGCGCTCGATCGCGCTCTCGTATTCTCTGGCCGCACCATCGAGGTCGCCGCGAGCGGCGAGGAGGTCGGCAAGATCGCCATGGGTCTGACTATCGCGCGGATTGAGATGAGCGGCTTTCTCCAGCTCGTCAGCCGCCTGGTCGTAAGAATGCGTGAGCTCCAGCATCAGAGCATAGCCGTGGTGAGCCTCGGCATAGTCCGGATCGCTCCAGATCGCTCTCTGGAATTCGTAAGCCGCTTCTTCATAGTTCCCGGTCCCGGCAATCAGATTGGCCAGATTGCTGTGAGCCTCCGCGAGGTCCGGCTCATCCCGGATGGCGCTCCGAAAGCTTTTCTCCGCATCCGTGCGATTGCCCGCCCGCAGCTCGGTCAACCCCAGCAGATTTTCCGCTTGGGCAAGCGACGGATTCACCTCCAAAGCGTGCAGCAAGGTCTGTCGCGCACTGGAAACCTGCCCTTGCCGCAGATAGAGATTGCCCAGATCGGCGAGAAGTGGAGCGTCGGCCGGCGAGGCCAAGGTAGCCCGTTTCAGGACCTCTGTAGCCTGCGCTAGATGGCCCTCATCGAGGTAGGAAGCCGCGAGTTCCTTCGACGCGGCGGGATAAACAGCCCGTCTGCGCAGCGCCTCCTGGTACCAATGGATGGCTTGGCCGCCATTCCCGGCCTTTCGATAGGCATACGCCAGCTCGAAATAAAATTCAGGCGCCGTGGGAGCATAGTGGAGAACTGCGCTCTTGAGCCTTTCAATTCCCTTCTCCCCCCGCGAACCGTCTTTCACGTCAGCCAGCGCCAGGTAGAGCTCGCTCTCTGGAACAGCAGACAGTTGCGGCGGATAATACAACGCGATGCCTCCCGCCTCTGTCGGCTTGGCTTCAGCCTCGGTGCGCGGAGCGAGCAGATCCCGGTTTGGCCTCTCGCGCTGAATGTAGTGGTCGGTCATCACGACGTGCACTGCGTCGTCTGTGCGCCGCGCGGGCATGTGGCAGCTTATGCAGGTGTCGGTCACCGGCAGACCGACTGTGTGCTTCACGGACGCATGGCAGCTCTGGCATACGGCGACGTAATGCTCCATCGTGCCCGGCCCGCGGTACGATTTGTGCGGATCGTGGCAGGTCAGGCAGGTCATCTGGCTCTTCAGAAAGCACGCCGACTTGCGCAGCCTGTAAGCTGCATGCGCAATCTCAAACCGGTCATCGCTCGCGTTCGACACGGGATCGAAATACAGCATGAACTGGCCCAGCCGCAGGCCGGGACGATACCCGAACGCATTCCGGTCGTAGCGCACAATCTGGTTCGGCATGTGGCTGCTGCTCGTTTCCAGATGGCACTGCATGCAGACTTCGATCTGGCGGTCGCGGTCAAGCCGTGCAGGGTTCACGATTGCGCTTCGAATCGTCTCTCCGCTTGCGCCGGAGATGGCAGCCTGGACGTGCGCACGCCCCGGCCCATGACAGCGCTGGCAATCAATTCCCTCCGGTAGCACTTTAGAAAACGCCGGCGGATCTGGGCTACCCGGATCGAAGTTCTTCAGCGGAGCCGGATAAGCGTTGTGGCAAAACATGCAGCCCGCCGGAATCGCGCGCCGAAAGTCTTCCTGATCTTTGCGGTCGTAGCCGGGACTCATCGCCCAGTAGCCCGATTGCTCCGTGTACCAGCTCACCGGCAGCTCGATCAATCTTCCCGTTGCATCGCGGTGCAAGAACGTGCGCGCGTGATTTCCCGATCCGATCACGTAGTCGATCTGCTCCTCGACCGCGCTGGTCTCTTCTCCGTGAAGTCCCGTCTGAAAGCGTCTCTCGTAGAGTTTGCCGTCCCGCTTGATCATCGTGTAATGCAGATCGGACAGCTGATTGTAGACGCTATTGTTTGCGGTAAAGTCTTCGACGGCCGCGCTCGCGTCTGCGCGGCTGAAGGAGCGGCCCATACCCGTGCTGCTATAGGTACGCGCGATCTCCGCATGGCATCCGGCGCAGACGGCAGGATCCTCATAGTCTGATTCAGTTGAGCTGGAGACAGAAGTTGCAGCCGGTAAAGAACAAACCGCAAGCGAACCCGTAATAGCGGCGCACAACAGCAGGCCGCTCAGCGCGACGGCTCGCATTTTGACATGCAGAAGAACGATTGCTTTAGCCCGTCTACTATTCGTTGAACGCTCTCATAGTACAGGAGCTTGACTTGGCGGAAAAAGGAAAAACCTGCCGCCCTGTTCGGGACGGCAGGCGTTCTCCTTGCAGATCAGAATGTAATGCGGCCCGAGGCCTGCAAGATACGTGGGTTATTGTATTGACTGGTGATGGAGCCAAATGAAGCGTTTCCAACCGCAAGGCTCGCCGGTTGCCCAAATTGCACCCGGTTGAATAGATTGAATGCCTCAACCCGGAAATTGAACAGTAGATTCTCGTGGATCGGAATATCCTTGAAAATTGACATGTCCCAGTTCGCCACTCCCGGCGTACGCAACGTGTTGTCTGTGCGTGACTCGTTGCCAAAGGCAAAGGGGTTGAAAACGGAGGAACTGCTTATAGTCTGACTTTGGAAGCAGGCGGTGTTGAAATATGTTGCCGTCTCTCCTTCGGCTGGACCCAGACGGTTAGCCATCGACCCGCTAACCTTCTTGTTGCAGCCGGAGACCGCAAACGGCCTTTGCGTGCCTTCGAACGCATAGGTTGAAAGGTCATTCGTGGAATCGGAAAGACCGAGTGGATAGCCTTCCTGGAAGGTTGTAATGCCATCGAATCCCCATCCGCCAATGATCTCGTTCGCAACAGGATTGAGGTTACTCAGCAACAGCTTGCCCTTGCCGATCGGGAGTGGATAGAGATAGCTGACGACCAGCCGCTGCCGCGCATCGAAGCTCGACAGCGAGTAGTTGCTCATGGCGTTGTTGTAGTCCTGGTAGCCGGCCGTGGTCGTCGAGTCCAGCCAGGAGGTCAGATACTCGGCGTCGGTCATCAATTTGGAGAACGTGTACGAGCCCAGAAGCTGCCCGCCGTTGCTGAAGCGCTTCTGCAGCTTCACTTCAAGCGCGTCGTAATTGCTGATGCCGTAGTAGTGACCGCTGTTGGAGATGCTGCCGTACTGCGGGAACGGCCGCAACAGTTGGTTATCTGTTACGGTGGCCTTGGAGAGAATACCCTGCGTGATCACCGGGTAATACGGATTGTTCACGTTCTGGGTCAGGAAGCAGCCTCCCGTCCCGAAGTTCCCGGTAGAGCAATTGTGATCCGTTTGAGCCTGCGCGATGACGCTGTCCGGCAACGGATTAATCGGCAAACTGACCGGCAGATTATCGCCGCGCAGTCCAGAGTAGGCTACATCGAGCGCTAATCCCAAGGGGAACTGGTGCTCTACCGCAACGTTCCACTGGTAAGTCTCGCCGTTGGGCTCATTGGCCAGCAAGGCCTGGGGATTGCCACCGAGCAGGACCTGCTGGTAGTTCGAATTGCGGTGGGGTGGTGATACGAGCCCGTTCGGATACGGGTTATCGAGAGTGTTGGCGGTCGAGTAGACGCCGGGACTTACAAGGTTGTTAGGCGTCTGTTCTCCATTGGTTGTGCTCACCATCAGGTTATTGAGGAAGTTGATTCCGGCCTGAAGAGGAGCTTCTGGGAACTGGACATCGGACGGAATGACATATTTGCCCCAGGCTCCGCGGAAAACGGTCTTGTCATTCAAGCGATAAGCAGCGCCGAGTCGTGGCGACCAGTCATCCCAGTTCTCATTCCTCACGCCCGCGGCCGGATGCTGCGGGGTGCTGACGAGGTCGAACGCGCCAGGCAAGTTGACCACTGGGTTTGTCTCGGTCGGATTGAAGGTATCGCCCCACCCATGCCGCGGAACATACACGCCGGGAACCTCATAACGTATACCGAGATTGAGCGTGAGCTTGTTGGTTAGCTGCCAGGTGTCCATTGCAAAATAACCCTGATAATAGACCGTCTGGAAGGTCGGCGGAGCGACCTGGACGGTCTGCGACGTGCTGTTGGACACGTATCCCAATTCAAATGACGCCAGTGCGTTGCCGGTTGTGCCGGGCGATGAAGCGTTAGCCGAGGTAAACACGTTGTCAAACGTGAAGACTCCGCCCGGGCTGTTGTTCTGGAAGTAGTCCATCTCCATACGGCGCAGATCGATACCGGCCTTCAAGGTGTGGCGCTTGATGATCTTCTGGTAGGTGGAACCGATCACGTAATTGTTGTTGATCGAGAAAATGTATCCGGCGCCACCTTCGGTATAGCTAATGGGTCCTGAGGTACTGATGGAGGGTACGGCGGTCGACTTCGGCAGATCGTTAAGGGTGCCGAAGTTCATGTACGAAGGCCAGCCGAAGACCGTGGCCTCTTGGATGCCCAGGAATCCAGGCGTCCGGACATAGTTCCACCGCAGATACGAGAGGTGGATGTCGGCGATGCTGGTGGGGTTGAATACGTAGGTGTCACCAATAACCCCTTGCTGGGTTGTGAACGCCTCGGGAGAGATCGGGTCGCCGGTAACCAGTCCGTTATTGTAAGGGATGGTGGGCAGGTTGAAAGATTTCCACCAGGTATAGCGCTCAAACAGGGTATCTTTTGCGCTCAGGTTCTGGTCGCCGCGGATCGTGAACTGGTCGTTCTTGGCGCCGGATTTGGCCAATGTGAAGAAGTTGTTGAGGGGACCTTCGGCGCTGGTCCCCGGGTTTGCCACGTTGGGCGGCGCATAGATTCCCGTGCCCGCCGGTGCGCCGGCAGGCATACCCGAGGGGAAGGTAATCAGGTTCTTAGCCACCGTACTGAAACGGCTTGGAGGAATCACGTTGAGTCTGCCGTTATAGGAGAACTGCTGCCGGGTCGGCTGGCCTGCAACGCAAGCCGGATTGC
>JASHVE010000111.1 GCA_030039675.1 Acidobacteriaceae bacterium
AGTGCCTTTTTCCTCAAGAAAATGCCACCTTCGGCGGCTTCGGCAAGGGCACATCAACTGTGGAACCGCTCTAGTGGCGCGTGCTGGCGAGCGCCTGATCAATGGTTTGATAAAGATCGCGCTTAGGGTCGAGAACCTGGCGGTAGGGCGAGCCCTTCGAGTTCGCAGTGACAATGAAGATCGTAGGCGTCCCATCGATTCCCATCCGCCTGCCGAGGTCCGTGTCGGCCTGCACAGCGGCGTCGAGTTTGCCCTGCGGATCGAAGGACATTGTTGGCAGCCCGATACCGTGACTCTGGGCAAACTTCTGCGTGAACTGGTTTAGTACGTTGACGTTGTAAATGTTAGGTTGATTGGCAAAGATCTCGTCGCGATATTCGTCGCCAAGCGCCTTGCTTTTGGCATCGAACCAGCGGGCCTTCACCGCTGCATCACGGCTCCAGTTGTGGCCCGGAATCAAAAAATCGTGGCGTATCCACGGAATCTTGTAATCCGTGGCCGCCTTCTTGAGCACTGGGTTGAAGTACGCACAGGTAGGGCACTCAAGATCATCGAACTCGACAATCGCGACGCGCGCCCCCGGCGGCGGCTTGAGCACCGAGGCGTCGAGAACCTTAATTGCTGTTAGCTGGCCGAGGAGTTCGTGCGCGCCAACGACCGTTACGAAGAAGAGCAACGCGAACAAACGGACCTGCTGGCGGCGAATACGCAAAGGCCATGTTTTGAAAGGCAAGGGGAAAATTCTGATCATAAACATAGACAATCGCGACAACCTCAATGTAATAAGAAAATCATCTCGCTCAGCGTGAGAGCGAACAAGCTGCTCAGCGGCCGTGCGTTTCCGATAATGCCTGGTCGATGAGTTGAAACAGCCGGCTGCGGTCCACGACCTCGGTGTATGGCGGAGCGCCGTTGGCGCTGTTGGTGACAATCCAAATGGTAGGTGTGTGTTCAATCCCGATACGCTGGCCCAGCGCATAGTCAGCCTTCACCTCCGCGGCCAGCTTACCCTGCGGATCTACCGCGAACGGCAACGCGATACCGTGCCCCTGCGCAAAATTCTCAGTGAACTGCGTAAGCTGCGCGGGGGTTTCGATGGAGCGCTGGCCGGCGAAGACCGAATCGCGGTAGTCGTCGCCGAGCTTCTTGCTCTTGGTGTCGAACCAGCGCGCGTAGACCGCGGCCTGAAAGCTCCAGTTATGGAAGGGCAGCGGGAAGTCGTGGCGGACCCAGGGAATGTTGTACTTTTCTGCGGCCTGCTTCAACAGCGGGTTCGCGGCCGCACAGTCGGGGCACTCCTGGTCCTCAAATTCGACGATAGCCACGCGCGCGCCCGGCGGCGGCTTAAGGGCCGAGGGGTCATGCACCGGCGTCGTGGGCGGCGCGCCGAACTGCGCGTGCGCGCCAGGAGCGCCAACGAGGAGAGCGGCGCTGAAAAGACCAAGGATAAACATACCGGAGCTATGGCGATTCCGGCGAAACAGGGCAGAGATGTGATGCATAGCGATTGGACGGCTCCCTTTCCTCATTGTAACGGCCTGAATACGGGAAAGTTGCCCTGCCGGAGCCGCTACCGGTCCTCGCGCGGAGGCTGCTTCCGCGCCGCGATCCATTGCCGCCATCTGTAGTCGGCGTAGAACGAGGCGGCGACCACTACAACTATGAGAAAAATGAAAAGAGCCTTCATTGGGAGTTCGGCCGCCGCAGGTCAGGGGCGGGGAGTTGCTTCCTGTGCGAAGCGACCAGCTGGTACAGGATTACCGAGGCGAGGTCGCCGGTGAGCGCAAAGTAATCGTCAATTGGGCCGGGAATGTTCACCGGCAGCATCTCGTAGATGTACACGAGTATGGGAAAGATCAGCCATCCTCGCCCCTCGCCATTCTCGTGGTGCACCTTCCACAAGCAGAGGGTGAGCAGCAGCCCGGCGCCGATGGCTGCCGGGGCGGTAAACAGGTCGGCTCCGAGGCTGAAGGGCGCAAGAATCGCCGACCAGACCACGGAAAAGATGACCGGCAGAAACACGTCAAAGAGCGTGAATCGCCGCGTAAAGAAGGCCATCAATGTGGCCGCTATGAGGCAGATGGCAAAGGTGCAGAAGCACGCAATCAGGCCCATCCGCCAGCCCTGCGCAACCCAGAAGACGATGCCCAGCGCAATGGAGAGCGGAACGGAGAGGACGGCCAGTAGCAGGCTCTTCCACATTGAGTTCCATCCTACTGCATCTTTCGACGCGGCTGAGCTCAAATGGGCTTCCTCTGCTCCGGCCATTACCGGCCAATCACGAGAATCGTGAAGCTCCCCGGCACAATCACAGGCCGCGGGCGGGGGTTCTGCGGCGTAGGGTCGGGCCGCGGGCCGAATTCGGCCGTCACCGTGTAGACCCGGTCGGTCGCAGGATCGTAGGCCATGGTGCGAGCGCCGCGCTGCGTGGGCAGGCTCTCGATGGTCGGGTAACCAGCAGCACCGGCGTCGATCACCGACAAAATGCCGTCGCTGCTCGACGCGAAAGCGAGATGATGCTGCGCGCTCCAGCCGGCGGCATCGGGACCGTCGCCAATCGCTGGATTCGCCAGCAGCTTGCCGTCGCGCGAATCGATCACCGACATCTTTTTGCCATCGCAGACAGGGAAGAGCCGATGGCCGGGAACGTCGAAGGCCAGACCCGAAGGCGAGTCGCAACCGGCAGGCCAGGTTGCGGTGAGGGTTTTGCTGCGGGCATCGAAGCGGACGATCTCGCTCTTGTCCTCGATGTTGTCGTAGACCGTGCCCTGGCCGTCGACAACGGGAAACTCGGGCTTGCCGGGCAGGTCCAGAGTGGCTACTACCTTGCGCGTACCTGCATCGATCACGGTCACGTTGCGGCTGCGTCCGTTGAAGGCCCAGACCGTTTGCGTGGCCGGCTCAAAGACGATGCCATCGGGATTGGTTCCGGCGGGGACAGACGCGACCGTCGCCAGCGTGGCCCGATCGAAGACGATCACCGCGTTGCCCGCGCCGTCGGAGATGTAACCGAATTTGCCGTGATTATCCAGCGCGATCCCATGCGTCCCGTAAAGACCGGTGAGGGAGCCGATCAGCTTTCCGCTGGTAGTGTCCACAACGTCTACGCGCTGGCCGTGCGCCAGATACAGGCGATGCGCCTCGGCATCGGCGACCAGGTAGTCCCAGCCGCCCTCGCCACCGATCTTCCACCGGTCAATGACGTGATAAGGTTGTTGCGCTGCTAGCGCACCAGCCAGAGTAACGAGACTGCCAAACAGAACCGCCGCGATAAATGTCCTGGCCGGACGAAGGCCGTGCTGGATCTGCATAAAAACTCCCATTGACTTAGCGAAGATCGAGATTCGGCTGCGTCCTCAAGTGTCGCACGGCCGGATTAAATCAAGCTGAAGGTGTTTGCGAACGCGCCGCCTGTGCTTGGGGTAGAAGCACAGTGACCTTGGTGCCTTTGCCCACAACGCTGGCCAGCTCGATGGACCCTCCGGCGCGTTCCACAATTGCCTTCGCAATGGCCAGTCCAAGCCCTGCTCCACCCGTGGAGCGTGCGCGTGAAGCGTCGCCACGGTAGAAGCGGTCAAACACGTGTGGCAGCGCCGCGGCTTCAATGCCCTCGCCCTGGTCCTCCACAGTTAAGAGGACTGACAAGCCGTCAGAAACGAGTACTAGCGAAAGGCGAAGTTGCACGGCGGATTCTGGCGGACTATGTTGCAGAGCGTTGAGGAGCAGATTCGAAACCAGCAGCGAGCAATCTTCAGCGGAGAGAGGAACCAAAAGGCTGCTGGGCGACTGGCCGGCAATATGCACATCAACGTGGCGTAGCGCCGCTATGGTACCCAGTTCGGCCTCGGCGCTGCGCAGGCAAGCGGCGATGTCGCAGATTGACGGCGCAGAAACGCCGTTCCTATGGCCGCTTTCGACACGCGCCAGCGCGAGCATTTTGCCTACCAGTTCTTCCAGGCGCTCAACGTCTGTAACGCAGCGCTCCAGGCCGGCTTGGTATTCCGGGGCGGTACGCTTTCGCAGGGTGAGCAGTTGCAGGCTGGACTTGGTGACCGCGACCGCGGTCTTGAGCTCATGCGCAGCGTCGGAGACAAATGTGCGCTGCTGCACAAAGGCCTCCTCAAGCCGGTTCAGCACACTTTCGAGGGCCTCTGTGAGAGGAGCCAGCTCGGCGGTGGTGCGTGCACTCTCTGGCGGCGAGAACTGCCAGTTGTTGACCGAGACGCGCGCGGCGAGCGCTGCCAGTTGCCGCAGCGGTTCAAGACCCCGGTGCAGGAGCCATGCGATCAACGGTCCCGTGATGGCCAGCAGCAGAATGCTGCCGGCCGCGTAGAAGGCGACAGCGGAGCGGATATCGCTCCACACGCGCTCGGTAGGGGCGCCGTAGAGCACCGTCACCTTGCGCAGTTTATGGCCGCCTGGTTCATCGGGATCAACTATGCGCGAGCCGTGGCGAAGCAGCAGGCGATAATGCCGGCCAAGCAGCTTCGCGTGTGAGATGCTGTCATTCGGTGTAGAGGTGAGCTGCGCGGGAGTGAGAGCCGTCATGCTCTGGCCATCTGCAGCGGCAGGCCATTGCGGCGAACGGCCCAGCAGTCGGCCGCGTTCGTCGTAGACTTCGTAGATGTCTTCCGAAGGCAAATGCAGATCAGCCTGGTCGAGCATCACGTTGTCTTCCGCGTCCTCGGCATCTTGCACAGCTCCCAGCACTGAATCGGTGCGGCCGCGCAGCATCGTGTCGAAGGCCCTGAAATGGATGTGGCGCTCATAGGCAAGCGAAAGAACAGCCACCAGCAGAGACGAGGTCAGCTCCACCGCGAGCACAGCCGCGATGAGACGAAAAGCGATGCTCTTTCTCATGCGGGTCATTCGTGAGGCTCGGGAGCGAGGCGATACCCGCGCCCGCGCATGGTTTCGATCACTGGCTCGGCTCCGGGTTGGGCAGCTTCCAATTTCCGGCGCAGGTTTGAAACGTGCGCCTCGATCACGTTCGAGTGATGCTCCCAGTTGTAGTCATAGAGATGCTCGAGCAACTCCCGCTTGGAAAAGATACGCCGAGGATGGTGGATCAGATATTCAAGGATCCGGTACTCGGTGGGCGAGAGATCTACTGCTACGCCGCTGCGCTGCACCGTCTGCTCCAGAGTATTTACTTCAAGCCCCAGTGCGGTGAGGGTGGGATGAGCTGCGCCTTTGCCCCGGCGGATCAGCGCCTTGGCCCGTGCCATCAGCTCGCCCAGGTCGAAAGGCTTGGCAAGGTAATCGTCGGCGCCGGCGTTCAGCAATTCGATGATCGCGGCCTTGCCTTCCTTCGCTGTCAAGATCAATACGGGTGTGGGATCGCGCCGCGCGCGCAGCCGGCGCAGCAGCCCGAGACCGTTGAGTTTGGGCAGCATCAGGTCCAGCACAATCAGGTCATAACAGCGGTAGCCGGCCATCTCGTCGCCGGCGAGGCCGTCGGCGGCGCAATCCACGGCGAACCCGGGGCCGTCGCGCAGCGCCGCCGCCAGGTTGTCAGCCAACCGAAGCTCGTCTTCCACGATCAATACACGCATCGAATGCAACCGCTCTCCAGCATAGTATCGGGCAGCTAGGCTTAAAACAGGCTGAACTTTGCCATGCGCGCGGGCCCCATGCATTACCCTCATATTTGCGGCCATTTACAGCTTTGGGAGCCCGAGCTTGCGCATAGTTCTTTCGAATATAGGCACCTTCGGCGACATCAATCCGTTGATTGCAATCGCTCTCGAGCTCAAACGGCGGGGTCACACACCGGTCATGACGCTGCCTGCCGTCTATCGGCCGAAGATTGTTCCGCTGGGACTTGAATTCCACGCGCTCCGCCCGGACATCGATCCCACGAACACGCTGCTTGTCGAAATGGTCTACGACGTGAACAAGGGCACCGAGACGGGCTTGCGCAAGTTCCTGTTTCCCGCACTGCGCGACACCTACGCCGACCTGCTCCACGCGGCTACCAAGCCCGTCCGCGCGGACCTGCTGCTGCTGGGCGAGTTGAATTACGCCGGTCCGCTGGTGGCCGATGTCACAGGGATTCCATGGGCCAGTTATGTTCTAGCGCCATTCTCGTTTTTCTCCGCCTTCGATCCGCCTGTATTACCGCCGTATCCCAGGCTGGCGCGGGCTGACAAGGTGGTGCCGGGGATGGGCCGCGGCATCCGGCGCCTGGCGCGGTTCGTCACGCGCCACTGGCCTGAGCCAATCTACGAGTTGCGGCGCGAGCTGGGCTTGTCCATGGGCCCCAACCCGATCTTCGATGCCAAGCATTCGCCGCATCTCGTGTTGGCGCTCTTTTCACATGTGCTGGGCGTCGAGCAGAAAGACTGGCCTGCAAATACTTTGATCGCCGGCTTCTGCTTCTACGACTCCGACGCGGGCAACGGGGCGCTGCCGCCGAATCTCGAAGAATTTCTTGCCGCGGGCGAGCCGCCGGTGGTGTTCACGCTTGGTTCGGCCGCCGTGTTGGCCGCGGGCAACTTTTACGAGCAGTCCGCGCACGCCGCCATGCGCCTGGGCGTGCGCGCAGTGCTGCTCATTGGTACAGATCCACGCAACCGCCCTCAAACTGTGCTGCCTGATTCGATCTGCGTGGCCGAGTACGCGCCCTATTCTGCGTTGTTTCCACGCGCAAAGCTCGTCGTGCACCAGGGCGGCGTTGGAACCACGGCCCAATGTCTGCGTGCGGGCCGCCCGATGCTCATTATGCCTTACTCGCACGATCAGCCCGACAATGCACGGCGCATGAAGAGGCTGGGCGTAGCACGCGTCATTCAGCGCTCAAGCTACAAACCGTGGCGTGTAGCGCGCCGGTTGAGAGCGATGCTCGCCGTGCACGACTACGCAGCGAAGGCTCAAAGCGTCGCCGGCATATTGGCGCAAGAAGATGGCGTGCGCTCTGCATGCGACGCGCTCGAAGCGCTGTGCGAACGGATGCGCACACAGCCGCGCGACAGTGCCAAATCAAGTGGTAATTGAGTTAGAAAATTGACTCACCAAGTTGACACTAAGACAGATACCGGCATGTCAGAGATAACAGCTTCCAATCGACCATAGAATTTACAGCGGTTTCGCAGTTGCTATATCCCGAAGCCACTGCTGCAAAGTGGCATTTTCATCAAGAAAATGCCACCTTCCGCGGCCTCGGCAAGGGCATATCAACTGTGGAACCGCTCTAGTCATCTTGCGATTTCGCATAGTAAGACGTCTTTGTACTCTCAAAAAACGACACATCCAGTCGCAAATCATCAACATAGCGGTTGCTCGATGGAAGAATAAGTTTTGGCTATATAGAATGCATTCCTTGATTTTTTGGTGAGTTAGTCAGCGTGCACTGCTTGGCCTTGAATCCTGTGACTGGTTCTTGTCGTCTAAGAAGATGAATGAGCCTAGCGGACATAAAGTTCGCAAAGGCGAAGCGAAAACAAGTCAAGGAGTTTTTCAGATGAAACAAGGAAGATCATTATTTTTCCCCGTTGCAGTAGCTTGTCTGGTTTTACTTGCTCCTGCGTTTGTGCGTGCCGAAGACGACACGGCAGCCTCTGCCGTCAATGCCGCGGCGGCGCAGCAGGAAGCGAATCAGATGGTGCCGGTAAGAGCGCATCTCCTCAAGGTCATTGATGCGCGCAAGGCCCAGGTGGGCGATCAATTCCAGGCTGTGGTCGATGGTACGGTTCAGCTGAAGAATGGGACGGAGCTGCCGCGTGGAACCACCCTGATCGGCGTCGTTGCAGCCGATCAGAACCAAGCTGGCGGAAACGCGCAGTTGGCACTGCGCTTCACGCAGGCGAAGTTAAAGAGTGGCCAGGTGGTTCCCATTGAAGCGATGATTGCGGGAGTTGCCGTTCCGGCTGGCGACACCGGCTACCAGTATGGGGGCGATGACGCTCTCCCCTCCTGGAATAGCAGCATCCTGCAGGTGGATGTAATCAAGGCTGTCTCGAACGCCGACCTGCACAGCATGATTGCAGCCCCGGATTCCGGAACCTTTGTCTCTACGAAGAGGGATGATGTAAAGCTCGCCGAAGGCAGCCGGCTGACGCTCGCAGTGGCCGCGCAAGGCAGCGACAATGCAACCGCCGCAGGTGGCAGCGCGGAATAATACGATCGGCTTCGCGATCCGTCGTACATCTCTCGCGTCGTAAGGAAGCAGAACCGAAGAGGCTTGAGGTGCGAGGCGGGTTTTTTATAAGTCGCTAAGTTGCCTTGGATAGACTGTAAGTCTTCTCAATAGACCTATCTCCGGACTGACAAAGTGTCCGGAGATAGGCGAAGTGCTAAGTAGCGAGATACAAGCTAGAGGCGAGATGCCCTGAGCCGTTGTAAGTGGAGATTTGTTCAGCAATCAGCTCCAGCTTTAGCCAGGCATTCCTTCAGGCCTTTCATGCTCACGCGGCTTGAGGCTTCCGGCGTACCTGCCCCACGCCAGTGGGTTTCAAGGCTTACGGCGTAGTGGTAGCCATCGCGTTGGAAGGCGCGGAACTGGCCTACCCAGTCGATGATGCCGCCGCCCACTGGCGCCCATTCGAACTTACCTTCCGGCTTGCGGATCGTGTCCTTGCAATGGCAATGGCCGATTCGATTCTTCGGCAGAAGATTGTAATCATCAGGGTAAGGCGTATCGCCGGCGAAGGTTGCCGAGTTGCCGGGATCCCAGTTGAGCATGAAGTTCGGCTCGCGGATCTCCGCCAGCACGGCAGCAGCTTCTTTGCCGCTGCCGGTGTTGCAGGCCATCTCGTTTTCGAGTAGCAGAATGAGATTGTGTTTTGCGCACGTGCGGGCCGCTTCGCGCAGCTTGTCGTTGATGGCGGCGCGATAGGGCTTCGGATCGTCGAGCCTCCAGAAATCGAAACAGCGTATGCGGTCGGTCTGAAAGGTCTTAGCCAGATCAATGCAGCGTTCGAGCACGTTGTCCTGCTGCTTGAAATCGAAGTCGGCGTGAAACTGATCGCGCTTCGGGCCGTGCGAAGACTGCGGCGCACCGGGCCAGTTCACCTTGAACAGCGGGCTGGCGATGTCAGTCACGCGCAGCTTGTACTTTTCAAGAATCTTGCGGGCCTGCTCGACTTCATCCGAGTTGAGATCGGTGATGTTCTTACCCCACATCCCGCGAATCTCGATCCACTGCAGCCCGAAGTCGTTCGCGGCGACGGAGCATGCGTGATCGAAGTCCTGCGAAATTTCATCGTTGATGACGGAAAGGCGAAAAGAGCAGCTGGCATGCGCCGAGCGGGGCACTGCCGCCAGCGCGCCCGCGCTCGCAAGTCCGGCAAGAAATGCCCGGCGCGAAGGGGACATAAGGTTTTCCTCCAGTGGTTCATTCGTCTCGAGACACATACCGTCCTTCGCGCCGCGATGCGCGGAATACGCCGAACAGAGCTGGGATGGTCTTCGCGAACAGATGATTTACGAGCGGCATAAAGTAGGGTTCGCTCGCGTCAGTGATTATAGATCTTTGAGATTCGTGCCAAGGCGCGGAAGTGGGACGGCGCCAGTCGCGCATGAGATTAAGATCTTTCATTAGATTTTTCTCAAATTACCTTTTCCGGAAGAATCTTAGCCTCCACCCTCATGGAACCGAGCAAAGCATCCGATGAGTGCAAACGAAGGGAAACCGCAGAGGCCATTCACGCTGGGGGAAGGGCAGCTCGTAGCTGCACCGTGGAGGCGAAGCGGAGCCGCCTGGAGGGGTCGCATGAAAGGGAAGATACTGGTCGTCGAGGATGAGCCGATTGTGGCGCTCGATCTGCAGCAGGAAGTGGAACAGCTCGGCTTGTGTGTGGTGGGCCAGGCGGAGAGCGCCGATGAGGCGCT
>JASHVE010000112.1 GCA_030039675.1 Acidobacteriaceae bacterium
CTTCTCGAACAATGGCGCGGCCAGATTGTGAACGCCCACCCACACCCGAATGAGGCTTCGTCGTACCATACGGAACGTGATCCCAATACGCAGGTGCTCAAAGCGGACTATGCCCTCATTACCATTCAGCCAGGAGTCATTCCTGGGCGGTACATTGCAGACCTGGGCGGTTTGGACACCACGGGATCGGAAGGTGCCGTACTCTACGCAACCTCAAAACAGGGGATCGAAGAGCTTTCACGCGCGCTTGCAGGTTTCGAAAAGCCGGGCGCCAGAAATGGCTTTCCTACGTTCCAGGCATTATTGAAAGTTCGTCTCGAAAAAGGCTACGACGTTCTCGGCGCGTCGCTTGTCACGGTTCACATGATCCCCGCGCAGCAAACTGAAACCGCGGACAACGGAAGCACCGAAGGGCCTAACCAATAGATCTTTGCAGCCTGTTGTGAAGATTTGCGGCTAGGTTATCCGCAGATAAACGAGCTCTATGCCTTTGCCTGACTCCGGGTTTTTGTTGCGTGAGTACTGGCGGCTCTCGTCGCTGTCCCAATGCTCGAAGACTCCCAGGCTGGTTACCGGCTTGCCATTCTGGCGATAGTCTGTGCCGGAAGGAGGGTGGTCGGCTCGCGCCTCTTCCAGAAGATAATCATCGGCGTTGGCGCGAATCATGATCCGCGGACGGCCATTCTCGTCGACGTTATTCTTGGTTTGCGAGTACAAAATGTCCAATCCCACCGAGTCGAGCGCGACACCATCGAGCGATGCGAGAATGCTGGAGGGCCAGCCCGCATTCGCGTAGGGCTCCACGCGATTGTGGAACGGCGCATTGGGAAAATGCAGTGGATACGACATGTGCCGACGCGCGCAATAGAGACCATCGAGCACAAAAAGAATTGTTTTGGCGCCAAGATTCGGCGAGGCGGATAAGTCAACGATGGGTGAGTAGGCATGGGGAGTGCCGCCCTGGTTGGTGTTGATAATCGAATGCAGCTCGCCCGGACCTTTGATCGATCCAAAGTGATTTTTTCCCGTGAGCGTCACGCCGGTCTGCCCCTCATCTCCACCTTCCGCGGCTGCGTATGGATACGAGTGCGCTTTCACGAGTGCGATGTTGACAAGGTACGCCGCATCCATGATCTGTTGCGGGATATAGGTTGCGTTGTCGAAGCGATCCGCCGAATAGGTCTGGCCCTTCACCCATTGCGCCTGCTCCAACCCGTGAATCTCCCCGAACGCAGGGTGTTTCTGATGTGCAGGATCCGGTGCATTTTTTTGCACAAACCGCACGTCAGGATATTCGTTCCAAATCTTGTTGAGCAGACCGGGAAAGATATCGCGCTGAGCGTCATAGAGCAGAATGTCTTTGGGCTGCACCCCGGCACGGCGCACCAATTGACGAACCATCGCCAGCGTTACCTGAGGAGATACATTCACCAGATTGGTTGGCACAACCGGCTTGCTGTTATTCAGGTTGAGTTTGACCGCGACAATTTCGCCTGGCTGGTAAGTTCTTTCTCTGTTCTCCGACTGACGGCCGTAATAGTTGAAGATGATCTTCCATGCATCGCCATCCGTGTTTGCGCCGGTGAGTTGGCGCAGAGCCAGCGACAGCATTGCGTCCACGCGCATCTGATCCGTGCTCGTGTCCATCCACCACTGGTCGGTTACGGACTCTCGATCACCGCTCCAATGTGCAGCTTTTGGATCGCGCACCCAGAGGACGCGGCCCGGATGCACGCCGCGCGCTACGCCCATGGGCATGTTTCTCCGCTTCGGGGCGTAATTATATTGAGTAAAAATTTCTGCTAAGGCCTCTGGGTCGAGGCCGTTCGGAATTCCCATCAAAGCGAAGGAGGCGGCAGTTGCTTTCAAAACTTCACGGCGAGAGCAGTTGTGCTTCAATGTGTTACCTCAGGTTCCAGTGTTATCCGGGCCTGCGCAGAAGGGATGACGCGCAGCTGCCAAAGAGATGCATACCGCAAAAGAAGGCTAAGATTGAGCGGAAATCTGCCGGCCCGTTGGCAGACTCCGCTCATATGGCTTGCTCAGGCTGATCGCTCAGCGTTCACGGCCACATTCAGAACGAGAAAGTCATTCCGAGCTGGCCCTGACGCGGCAGAAAGTCGCCGGTGATGACGCCGAAATTCCCGCCGCAACAGCTTGTGTTCGGCGTGTTTGGATTGACGTGATTGAAAATGTTGAAGAACTGGGCCTGGAACTGTAATTGCATGCTCTCCCTAATGTGGATCCCCTTGGCAAAGGACATATCCCAGCTCTGGTAGCGCGGCCCGTACGCGTCACCTTCCCCGACCTTGTCGTTGCCGAAGACGAATCCCTGCGGTTGCGAGTAGCAGCTCGTTTGGAGCCAATCGACAGTGCCCGCTTTGTTAAACTGGTGCGGGTTGTCGGCCACCGAGCAGGTGTAATTGGCGCGCATTGAGGCGTTTTGCTGGCCGAATTGGCTGAGCTGGTCTTCCGAGCTCGCGCCGATCAGCAGGGGACCGCCGGAGCGGAAGTTGGTGACGCCGCTGATCGTCCACCCGCCGACGATGGCGTCTTCAGCGGGAGAGATGGAGTTGGCGAACTTCTGTCCGCGTCCGAACGGCAGCGTGTAGACATAGGTGAGGATGAGGGTTTGCGGGAAGTTTGCGTGGTGCCATGAGTCTTGAGTCAAGTACTCGTGCAGGTCGTAGTTGTCGAGTTGCGCGCCGGTATAGCTATCCATCAGCTTCGACCAGGTGTAGGCCGCAGTGAAGGTCAGGTTCGATCCCGCGCGCCGCTCGAACACAAGCTCGCCGGCGTTGTAGTGCGACTTGGCTCCGCTGTTGCGGAAATCCATGGTGGAGATCCCGGGAGCGATGCTGTAAAACGGGAAGCAATACGGCGCGCCCGGATAGGGTTGTAGTGCCAGTTGTGCGGGTGGCAAGTTCTGCCAGCCAGGACTGTTGTATTGGGCCTGCAACTGGGCGTACGTCGGTCCTTGGGTAAACGACGTCGGGTCGCACTCGTTAAGTTGCCAATCGTTGTAGAGATAGGCGCCTTTCGTGCCCACGTACGCGGCATGGATGGTCATATTCGCACCGAGCTGACGCTCGATGCTGACGTTCCAGTTGTAGGCCTGGCTCTGGCGGAAGTTTTGGGCCACCTGGTACACACCGAATCCCTGCGGCGATGCGATGGCTCCGCCCGGTGTTACATTTAGCGACGCAATCGGCGTGTACACCGGCGAGCCGGAGGTGGAGTTGCCGGGCAGGCCGTTGGACAGGATGAGCGAACCGCATTGTGAATACTCGGCGGTTCCCGATCCGATGTAGACTCCCGTGCCCGCGTAGAGGCTGGTGCAGTTCGACTGAGGCGCATTGTTGTTTTCCTGCTCCAGTTCCGGGAAGTTCCGCTCCAGTGTGCCGCCGTCCGCGCCGAAGTTGCCATTGAAGTAGCTCAGGCCAAAGGCGCCACGGATCGCCGTCTTGCCGCCGTCGGGCGTGTAGGCGATACCCAGGCGCGGCGCGAGATTGTCATAGTAAGTGTTCACATTGGGACCGCGGTTACTCGACGACGCGACCTGAATCAGGCCGGCATCCGCACCCGAGGTGACGAAGTTGCTTTGCAGGTTCTTGGTATCCACGGGGTGCGTGTAAATGTCATAGCGGATACCGAGGTTGAGCGTGACCTTGTTGGTTAAGCGGTAATCGTCCTGCGCGAACTCTCCATATTCGTTGGTCCGTGTGTTGGGTTTGTCGAAGAAGTGGTCACGGTCGACGCCGCTCATGGCGCCCACCAGGAAATCGGCGAGAGACGAGGCAGCGGTGCCGGCGCCTGTGTAGTTGCCGGAGGCATTGAACTGCCCACGCGGATCGTTCTGCGCGTTGAAGACCCGCGCCTGGATGGGATTGATCGCAACGCCGAACTTCCAGTTATGCCGACCTTTGACAAGCGTAAACGCGTCGTTGATCTGGAAAATATTGGAAATTCTGCCCGTGGTTTGCGGTAACCATCCCGAGTCTCCAGTACCCTCGAACGTGTTGAGATTGACTTGAGCAATGCCGCTGGTATCGGGATAGGCGGCGATGTTGCCGTTCGGAACGCCGAGAGTATTGTTCTCGTTCGGAGCAACCGAGTACGCCGCTGTGAAGTCGGCGGTCGAGTAGCGGCTGTAACCAAGGCGCAATTGGTTCATCATGCTGGGTGAGAAGGTGTGGTCCCAACCCAAAACATTGTTGCTGAGCTGGTTAGTGTTTTCAGCATCGCCGCCATTCATGTAGGGGTTCGGGCTCGTGTCGGCGCCAAAATACAATGGCTGGGTCTGGTGCCGAATGCTATACCCGAAGCGGGCAAAGAAACGGTCGCTCTGGGATAACACCCAATCGACGCGGGCGTCTTCCTGCGGCAGCGATGCATCGTTTATAAGCACCTGGGTGGCATTGTTGAGTGCCCCGGAAAGGTTGGGCAACGGCCACACCGAGGAATTAAGGAAGGCCGCCGCAATGGGGTCGATGTCCGATGCGGGGACCGTATCGTAGGTGTTAGCAACTGTGATTGCCGAACTCGCCGTGCAAGGTTGCGGATTCACCGCGCCATTGGCCTTGGCACTGTAATAGCATGCCATGGCGTTGGTGATAGGACCGGCGCCATTTACGTCGAATGCCGAGAGGTTGCCGCTGCGGGCCGCCGCCGTCGGCGAGCTCTGTTTGCTGGAGGAACCCGTGGCCAGCTTGAGCCACTCCAAATCGGCTGCGAAGAACAGCTTGTCCTTGATGATCGGGCCATCTACTTCGCCGCCGAACAAGTTGTAGTGGAACGGAGGGTTCAAGCCGCTGAAGTAGTCGGGCGCGTTGAAGTCCGTGTTCCGGTTGTATTCATACACTTGACCGTGGAACTTGTTGGTTCCGTTCTTGGTGGTGAGGTTTTGTACCTGTGCGCCGAAGGTGCCGTATTCGGCGGTCGGATCGCTGGTTTCCAGTTTCAACTCGCCGATGAAGTCGAATGGAATCTGGAGCCCCTGGTATCCGTTCTCCAACTCGAAGTCGCTCACGCCATCCACCAGGTAGAGATTCGACTCGAAAGGGAAACCGTTTGTTGCAGTGTAGGCGCCGCCGCCGCCACCGCCCGGCGCCGTCGTCGCTGCCGTGGACGAATCTTCGCCATTCCCCGCGCCCCATGCCGTGGGCGTGGATCCCGGAGCGAGCTGCATCAGCATCTGCGGGCTTCTCCCATTGATGGGCAGGTTGTTGATTTGTGTCTGGTCGATCGTTGTGCCAAGGTCGGAGGTTGTGGTTTCAACCAGCGGCGCCGCGCCTGTGACCGTAACCTGTTGGCTCACTGTCCCCGGCGCGAGAGTAAAATCGACGCGCGTCGATTGCTCTACGTTTACCTGATTGTCCTTTGCGATCTCGGTCTTGAAGCCCCTGGCTTCCACCGTAACTGAATACTGCCCCGGCACCAGGTTCGGAAATGTGTAAAAGCCCTGGGGCCCAGTGGTCGCTTTGTTGATTACATTTGTTCCTTCGTTGGTGAGAGTTACAGTCGCGTTCGGAACGACGGCTCCCGTGGAATCCTGAACCGTTCCCAACAGTGTTCCCGTTACCGCCTGCGCGAGAGTCGTCCTCGCGCTAAACGAAAACAGAAGCGTCAGTCCAGCTATTGCGAGTACTACCGCCAATCGCCTCCGCATAATGCCTCCAAAGTGATCGATTTGTCTGTTGTGAAGCGGGCCATTGCACTTGGCACGCCACACGAAGGAACTGCCCTCTCTTCATCACATTTCGTAAAGACGATGAGAGTCGCAACCGACGTGGAACATCGCAGAACATCATGGTGGCAAGGATCGCAACTGGCTAGTTACCGCGGGGTTACGGGATTTTGAAACATCGGCTCGATGGCCGTGGCCCGCAGTTGAGCGATATCAGGCATTTGGGTATTAGGGGCACGTTACATCTCGCGTTACATCGTTATATGATTTATCCGCAAATAGTTGTATGCGCCAGCGCACGCATCTTGAAAGCGGACTTAACGTACCGAAAATGTTTTCAATCCGCCCGGATATAGAGCTGCTAGGCGGGAACTGCAGCAGTCATTGCGCCACCCGCGCCCACAGCAACCCGCACCGATGAAACGGGCCTCCCGCGCAGGTCTGTCTCGGCTGTGGCTTCCACCTGCCGCCCATTGACGAGCAGGGAAGCGTGCTGTCCTGCAAAGGCCGGACGCCAGATGAGCGCTGGGCCTTGTTGATTGGTCAGGGTGGTTTGCCGCACGCCATCGTGCCGCACTGCGACGTTGGAAGCGCGAATCGGAAGGTTGCGGACTTCGGCCCAGTCGACGCTTGTACCCAACCCCGGCAAGGTCCGCACCGTGACTTCTACCCAGTCCCCATCCACCGACGAGAGCAGGGGAGAGCTGTACTCAAGGCCGACGCCCATGATCGTGGTTACAATGTCGCCGATTCTCGAAAACGAAACTTCCGGGTATTCGAGACGGGCGTGGCTTAGATCGAGCAATTGCGCAACCTTGGCATCCTGGCCGCTTGCATCGGCAAATCCACCGGAATCCGAAGAGACATCCAAGCGCCAATCCGCGGCAAGGCTTTTCTCCCTCCGCTGCGCCGCGCAACCTTCCAACCGGTGGTTTGCGCTCAGCCGTTGATAGAAACACTTGCCGTCTTTGTTCCACCACGTATTCTCGATCAGGTCTTCGATTGCGGCAGCCTTCTTCAAAAACTCGTTTGCCTGCTCTGCGTTACGCCGTGCCTCCTGAATGTGTGCATAGGCAAGGTACGCCGCACGCAAGGTCGTTACCACGTCGAAGCCGAGCACATACGTAGGGTCTTGCTCGTCATAGCCGGGTATGCCGCGCGCCTTGGGAAACTTCTTCGCGGGATCGAAAATGCCGCGCACGTTCATCAGGCGCGGCCGCGTCATGATCTGATCGATCCCGAGACCCCACCGCTCCACATAATCCACGACAGTCCGGTCATAGAAATTCAGAAACACCGGATCGTGAATGTAGGTCTGATCGCCCGTCCAGACATACATCCTGAAGCAGCAGTCAACCAGGTCAAAGTTCGCGGGCAGGTTATACCAGAACGCGGCATCGCTCTCATAGTCCACCGGTGCAGGCTGGTTATAACGATTGATCTCCCAGTAGCTGCACCAGTCTTTCGAGTCCGAAACATTCTCTGCAAAACGCCGTAGCATGTTGAGATTGAATCTCTGCAGACCGAGAGCTTGGGCTCCGAGTGCCTGATGGCAGGTATCGCGAATGCAGAACCCCTCGCGCCCTGGCTCGACCGCTTCATACCACGGTCCAACGAGATCGCCGCTGTCGAAGGCGTAGGCCATCGCCTGATTCTGTGCCCAGTGAAAAACGTCGACAAGTTTCGTATTCGATGATTTGATTTCCAGTTTCGACTGCAGTTGTTCCGCGCCGGGCTGCACTTTGCTCAAGCCGGTGACTAACTGCGCAAATACGGAATGCCTTCGAGCGCCCAGTAAGCCCAAAGCAGGAAG
>JASHVE010000113.1 GCA_030039675.1 Acidobacteriaceae bacterium
GGCCAACTGGATGGCGCGGCCGTGAACGTGGATTTTGTCGCCAATGCGCGCAGCCTGGGCGCGCACGCGGTGAAAGCGGAGACGATTGCGGACCTGAAGCAGGCGCTCGAAGAGGCAAAGGCGGCCGACCGGACCACGGTAATCGTGATTGAGACGGACGCGTCGGTGGGCGTGCCGGGTTACGAGTCGTGGTGGGATGTTGCGGTGGCCGAGGTTGCCGAGATGGAGAGCGTGCGCACGGCGCGTGCGCAATATGAAGAGGCGCGCAAACGCGAACGGTATCATTTGTGAGGAGGTTCGCATCATGACGGAACGGTTGCAAAACTTTGTCGACGGCGGGTGGCGCGCTTCCACCGCCGATCACGTGCTTGAAGTTCTTAACCCTGCGTCTGCTGAAGTGTTGGCCGAGGTGCCGCTTTCGACAGCCACCGATGTGAACGCGGCGGTGGAGATTGCGGAGCGGGCTTTTATCGGATGGCGGCGCACACCGGTGGTGGATCGCGTGCAGCCGCTGTTCAAGTTGAAGACTCTGCTGGAGCAACATCGCGAGGATCTCGCGCTCTCCATTACGAACGAGTGCGGCAAGACGCTGGCGGAGAGCAAAGGCGAGATGCAGCGCGCGATTGAAAACGTAGAGACCGCGTGCGGCATGCCGATGATGATGCAGGGCACCAACTGCGAAGACATTGCAACCGGCATTGACGAGCACATGATCCGGCAGCCGCTGGGCGTGGTGGCGGCGATTACGCCGTTCAACTTTCCGGGAATGATTCCCTTCTGGTTTATGCCGTACGCCGTGGCTGCGGGCAATTGCTTTTTGCTCAAGCCGTCAGAGCGCGTGCCGATCACGTCACAGAAAGTGTTCCACCTGATTCAGCAGGCGGGGTTTCCGGCGGGCGTGATTCAGCTTGTGAATGGCGGACGCGATGCGGTGAACGCGATCCTCGATCATCCGGGTATTCGCGCGGTGAGCTTTGTGGGTTCGACGGCGACGGCGAAGTACGTTTATAGCCGCGCTGCGGCGAACGGCAAGCGCGCGCAGTGCCAGGGGGGCGCGAAGAATCCCGTGGTGGTGATGCCGGACGCGGACATGGAGATGACCACGCGCATTCTGGCTGATTCGGCCTTTGGCTGCGCGGGACAGCGGTGCCTGGCGGCTTCGGTAGCGATCACGGTGGGCGGCGCGCGGCCCAGCTTCACGGAGCAGATTGTGGCGACGGCTACAAAGCGCAAGGTGGGCTACGGAGCGGCGCCGGGGATCGAGATGGGACCGGTGATTTCTGCGGAGAGCAAGGCGCGCATCGAGGGATTGATCGCGAAGGGCGAGCACGATGGCGCGCGTGTGCTGGTGGATGGGCGCGGACGCAAGGTTTCCGGCTATGAGGATGGATATTTTGTGCTGCCTACAGTGCTCGACGATGTACCAGCCGATGCGGAGACGGCGCGGACGGAGATCTTTGGGCCGGTGCTGAGCCTGATGCACGCGCAGACCATTGAAGAGGCCATTGCGCTGGTGAACGGGCGCAGCTACGGCAACATGGCCTGCATTTTTACGACGGATGGTGCGAATGCACGGCGCTTCCGGTATGAGGTGAATGCGGGCAATGTGGGCATCAACGTGGGCGTGGCTGCACCGATGTCGACGTTCCCGTTCAGCGGCTGGGGCGAAAGCTTCTTTGGCGATCTGCATGCGCAGGCGCACCACGCGGTGGAGTTTTACACGCAGACGAAAGTGGTTGTGGAACGCTGGCCGAAGGAGTGGAGCCGGAAGTTTTGAAGACAGCTGTCAGCTATCAGCTTTCAGCTCTTAGCTGTTCGTGCTGACGTGAAATGTTTTTATCCAAGCGATAACAGGCTAGAAGCTAGAGGCTAGAAGCTGACGGCTCAGGGATGAGGAATAAAGATGAAGACGCTGCCAGTGGGCAATGCTCCCTGTTCGTGGGGGACGCTGGAGCACCAGGACACGAGCAAGCAAGTTCCATATGACCGCATGCTCGACGAGCTTGTCGAGACCGGCTATACGGGAACGGAGCTGGGTGACTGGGGATACATGCCCATTGATCCGGATGCGCTGAAGAATGAGCTTGCCAAGCGAAATCATCTGGTGATGCTGGGCGCGTTCGTTCCGGTGGCGCTCAAGAATCCGGCGGCACATGAGACGGGATTGGCTACGGCAGTGAAGACAGCCAGGCTCATCGCTGCGGTTGCGACCAATCAGTCTCCTTTTCTGGTGCTCTCGGACGATAACGGAACCGATCCCGCTCGTACGCACCTGGCCGGGCGTGTTCCGGCGAGCGTGGGGCTTAGCAAAGATGAGTGGAAGACATTTGCCGACGGAGCGGACCGCATCGCGCAGGCAGTCTACGACGAAACGGGCCTGCGCACCGTCTTTCATCATCATTGCGCAGGCTACGTGGAGACGCCGGAGGAGATTGCTACGCTGCTCGACCTTACCGATCCGGAGCGGCTGGGCCTGGTCTTCGATACCGGGCACTACTATCACGGCACGGGGCGCGAGGATGTGGATCTGGTAGCGGCGCTCGATCGTTTCAAGGAGCGCATCTGGTACATCCACCTGAAGGACATCGATCCGAAGATCGCGCACCGATCGCGTGAGGAGGCGTGGGACTACTTCACGGGCATGCGGCATGGCGTGTACTGCGAATTGGGCAAGGGCTGCGTAGATTTTCCGGCTCTTCTTCGCTGGCTCGCTGCACACGATTACAAAGGCTACGCGCTCGTGGAGCAGGATGTGTTGCCGGGCATGGGCACGCCGAAGGAAAGTGCGCAGCGTAACCGGGATTATCTGCGGTCGATTGAAGGAAATTTCGCGTGAAGATTTTGTGCTTTCCCACCCTGTCGACGGAAAAAAGTCGACAGGATGGGGCACGGAAGTTCGTGGGCTATTGAAGGAAGGCAGTTGAGGTTTGTGCTTTCCCACCCTTGGCACAAAAACAAGAACGTGCCAAGGATGGGGCACCCAAGCGCTTTTGATTTTGCATTTTTTGAGGGCACAATGGGCACGAGGAAACTGCATTTCGGGATCATCGGGGCCGGACGTATTGGCCGCGTGCACGCGGAGACGCTGGCCTTCCGGCTACCGGAGGCCGAGATTGTGGCGATTACGGATGTGAATCGCGAGGCTGCGCAGGCGCTCGCCGACCGTTGCAATATCCCGAAGGTGGCTGCATCGGCTGAGGAGATCTTTGCTGATGCGCGCATTGAGGCGGTGCTCATCTGCACGTCGACGGACACGCATGCCGATTTGATTGCGCAGGCGGCGAAGGCGGGCAAGCATATCTTTTGCGAAAAGCCGATCTCGCTGAGCCTGGAAAAGATTGACAGCTCACTGGCCGCGGTGAAGGCTGCGGGCGTGAAGCTGCAGGTGGGATTCAACCGGCGCTTTGACTCGAACTTTGTGCGCGTGCGGCAGGCAGTGGCAAGCGGAGAGATCGGCACGCCGAGTTTGATGCACATCATCAGCCGCGATCCCGCGCCGCCGCCGCTCTCGTATCTCGGGCCTTCGGGCGGAATTTTTCTGGACATGATGATTCACGACTTCGATATGGCGCGCTACCTGATGGGCGAAGAGATCGAAGAGGTGTATGCGTCGGCGGGGGTGCTGGTCGAGCCGGGGTTTCGCGAGGCGGGCGATTTCGATACGGCGGTGGTGGTTCTGCATTTTCGCAGCGGTGCGATCGGCACCATTGACAACAGCCGCAAGGCGGTCTTCGGCTACGACCAGCGTGTGGAGATCCTGGGCAGCAAGGGAAAGATTGCGAGCGAAAACCGTTATCCGAACCAGGTGGTGGTGAGCGGCGAAAAGTATGTGTATAGTGATCTG
>JASHVE010000011.1 GCA_030039675.1 Acidobacteriaceae bacterium
CTCAAGCACGTGCAGGGGCCGGACTTCCCCACCGGCGGATTCCTCTATGGCCGTGCCGGCATCGCGCAGGCGTACAAAACCGGGCGCGGCCGCTTCATGATGCGCGCGCGTGTGGCGATGGAAAACCTGACCAAAGACAAACAGGCCATCATCGTCACCGAGATTCCCTACCAGGTGAACAAGTCCAAGCTCATCGAGCGCATCGCCGAGCTGGTGACGGAAAAGATCGTGGACGACATCGCCGATGTGCGCGACGAGAGCGACCGCGACGGCATGCGCATTGTGATCGAGCTCAAGCGCGGCGCGCAGCCTGAGATCGTGCTCAATCAGCTCTACAAGCACACGCAGATGCAGGAGAGCTTCTCGATGATTTTCCTGGCCGTAGTCAACGGCCAGCCGCGCGAGCTGGGGATGGACGGAGCGATCCGCGTCTTCATCGATCACCGCATCGACGTAGTGCAGCGCCGCACTGTTTATCTGCTGCGCAAGGCGCGCGAGCGCGAGCACATCCTCGAAGGCCTGAAGATCGCGCTCGACAATCTCGACACGGTGATTCGCATCATCCGCGCGTCGAGTTCCCGCGCCGATGCCCGCGAGAACCTGTACGCTTGGGGTAAGGGCAACGAGATTGTGATCAATCTCGACCGCACGCGGCTTCCGCACGAAGAGCGCGGCCTTACGCTGCGCCAGATCGACGCCATCCTCGAACTGCAGCTCTACCGCCTCACGCAGCTCTCCATCGACGAGCTGCTGAACGAGTTGAAGCAGGTGCGCGAGCGCATCGCCGAGTATGAGGAGATTCTGGCCAGCGACGCCAAATTGCGCTCGGTGATCGTGAAGGAACTCGAAGAGGTTCGCGACAAGTACGGCGACAAGCGGCGCACCGAGATCATCGACGAAAGCGCCGAGCTGCAGCTGGAAGACCTGATCGCCGACGAGCAGGTTGCGGTGACAGTGAGCCACCAGGGCTACCTGAAGCGCACGCCGATCACGACGTATCGCCAGCAGCGCCGCGGCGGAACGGGACGTACGGGCATGAAGACGCGCGAGGAGGACTTTGTCTCGCAGCTCATCGTGGACTCCACGCACGCGTACCTGCTCTGCTTCACCAACACGGGCCGCGTGTACTGGCTCAAGGTTTACGAGATTCCCGATGTGGGCGCAGCGGGCAAGGGCAAATCCATCCAGAGCTTGCTCAATTTGCAGCCGGGCGAGAACGTGCGGGCTATTCTTCCAGTGCGCGATCTCGAAGAGGAGAACAAGTACATCTTCTTCGCCACGCGCAACGGTATCGTAAAGAAGACGCCGCTCAAGGACTTCTCGAACGTAATGGCACGCGGCATCATCGCCATCGCTATCGACAACGATGACGATCTGGTCACTGCCGGCCTCACCAACGGCAAGCAGTACATCTTTCTGGCCACGCGCGAGGGTATGGCCATCCGCTTCCAGGAGGAATACGATGCGGAGCGCAGCGGCATCGGCCTGCGCCCTATGGGCCGCAACGCAGCCGGCAACAAGGGCATCTCGCTCAAAAAAGGTGACTATGTGATCGGCGCTGCCATCACGGACTCGGACGAGACGCGCGATACTGAGCGCGATGAGTGCGCGAAGACGCGCGGCCTCGCCGACAAGCTCGCCGCGTTGCGCAAGGCCTATGACTCCGCGCGAGACGCGCTGCAGAAGGCTCGCGAAGACCGCCGCAACGGCTCGCCTGACGACGAGAAGCTGAAGACAAGAGAAAAGAATGCGGAAAAGGCTGCGGAAGATGCCGAAAAGGCCCTCAAGGACCTTGACGAGAAACTCTGCGTAACGCAGTCGCTCATTCTTACGGTCACAGAGAACGGCTTCGGCAAACGCACCGATGTGGACGAGTATCGTTTGACCGGGCGCGGCGCGCAGGGCGTAAACAACCTGAAGGCCACGCCCAAGGTCGGCAAGACCTCATCGATCCTGCTTGTCAACGAAACCTCCGAGCTGATGGTCATCAGCCAGTTCGGCAAGATCATCCGCATCGACACCAAGCAGGTGCGTGCGGCGGGCCGCGCCACACAGGGTGTCCGCTTGCTGAACCTCGAGCCGGAAGATAAGGTCGCGGCTGCGGTGATCATTCCGCCGGAAGAAGCGAGCAAGGAAGACGAGCCGACGCTGCTGCAGTAGAGCTCCGGTTGCTGACAGTTTCAGTTACGAGGACCCACTACGCAATGTCCGCAACCGGAGCCAAACCGATAGGAGCAGCCGACGAGGCCGGCGCAGCACAGGCCGTGCGGCAGATGTTCGACGCGATTGCACCGCGCTACGACTTGCTGAACCATGTGCTCTCAGCCAATGTAGACCGCCTGTGGTGGCGCAAGGCCGCGCGGCGGTTCCACGATGTGCTCGCAAAGCCCGAGGCCGCAGTCCTCGATATCTGCTGCGGTACCGGCGACATGACGATGGCGCTCCTCAAGCATCGTCCGCAAGGGGCGCGACCCGTTCTTGCTGCGGATTTTGCGCGCGGCATGCTGGAGCGCGGCGCGCACAAATTCAGCCGTCACGGCGTCAGCGTGCTCGAAGCCGATGCCCTGCATCTGCCGCTCCGCGACAACTCGCTCGACCTCATCGTGACTGCGTTCGGCTTCCGCAATCTGGCCAACTACGACGCTGGATTGCGGGAGTTTCATCGCGTGCTTAAGCCTGGTGGACAAATCGGTATTCTCGAATTCAGCGAGCCCGGCGGGTTAATCGGCAAGGCCTACGCGGTTTACTTCCGGCATGTGCTGCCGGCCATTGGCCGCGTGATCTGCGGCAAAGACGGGCCGTATCGTTACCTGCCGGCGTCAGTCGGTAATTTTCCCGCGCCTGGTGAAATGCTGCAACGTATGCGCGCCACAGGCTACGAGACGTGCGACTGGCAGCCTTATACCTTCGGCATCGCGGGATTGTACACGGCCGCGCGCGGGGCTGTACTCTAGACAAGCCATCCTCAGCGCGCAGAACCGCTCACGAGCATGAAGAACCGGCCCATCGTCAACTTTTTTCGGATCGCCTCGCTGCTCATGCTGCTGGTGGCCGTAGCTCTGCTTGCGGCCATCACCACGATGCATTTTGCCATCCACGGTGCAGAGGTGCAGGTGCCTACGCTGAAGGGAATGACCATCGCCGATGCGCGCAGCGAGACGGCAGGGTTGGGCCTGAACCTGGACGTCGACAATCGTTATTACTCGGGCGAAGTGGCTGCCGGACACATTCTTACGCAGTCGCCTGCGCCGGGAACGGTCGTGCGACGTGAATGGCGCGTGCGCGTCTCAGAGAGCCTCGGCCCGCAGCAGGTGGATGTGCCCGATACGGTGGGCTCTGAAGAGCGCGTGGCCGCCCTTGAGCTGCGGCGCGCGGGGCTCGATGTGGGCACAACGGCACATCTGCCTTACGCCGACGCCGCGCCGGAAACCGTGCTGGCGCAGGATCCGCCGGCTCATGCACAGGACATCGAGCAGCCGACAATTAATCTGCTGGTCGCCGAGCCGGATGACGAGACACCTGACGGATACGTAATGCCCGACATGACCGGCCTACCCATAGTGACTGCACAGATGGAGCTGGCCCGCGTGGGCATTAAGACTGCACCGCCCACGTATGTCGATGCGCCAGTGCCGCCGGTGGGAAGCGGCAATGCGCCGCCGTTGATGCCGCTGAAACCCGGCTCCGTGATTGCGCAATCGCCCGCAGCCGGAGCCCGCGTGGACCAGAGCACAAAGGTGATGCTGACCGTTGCACGATGAGAACAGGAGACGAGTGTGCATGGGACTGAACGAGGATATTGAGCGGATCGCGCTGCAGGAACGCGAGCTGCGCCTGCCTCGGCTGGATGCGCGCATGGCATGGGACCTGGGCACGCGGCTGAAAGCCCTGGCAGAAGAGCGCGGACTGAGCGTGGTAATCGATGTGCGCCGATTCGGCCAACCGCTGTTTTATGCGGCGCTCGAAGGCACGACGCCGGACAACCCGGAGTGGGTACGCCGCAAAAGCAACGTGGTGGCGCGCTACCATCGCAGCTCGTACGGCATGGGATTGAATCTGAAGATGAAAGGCCAGACCCTGGAGGAGCGCGGACACTCGATGGCCGATTTCGCCGCGCATGGCGGTTCGTTTCCCTTGCATATTGAGAACGCGGGCATCGTGGGCTGTGTTACGGTTTCCGGCCTGCCGCAGCGGGACGATCACGAACTGGTCGTCGAAGCGCTCTGCGCGATGCTGGGCCGCGATTACTCTGCGCTGAAGCTGGGTCCTGAGTAGACTATCGAGCAACTTTCTCCAGCAGTGCGATGAAGAATCCGTCAGTGTGCAACGCGCCGGGCAACAGGCGCAGTGCGCCTTCCGGCGTGAGGCATGTGCGGAGCGCCTCTGCTGCGCTCTCGGTGAGAATTCCCTTCTCGAACAGCGATTCGATTGCCTTTTCGAGCGAAAGCGGACGAACACCGGAGGATCGCGCAAGAACTTCGGCGACCACTTGTTCGTTTTCTTCGGGCTCCAGCGAACACGTGGAATAAACGGCACGGCCTCCGGGACGCAGCGCGCGCATCGTGGCTTGAAGAATCGCGCGCTGCCGCTCGGCGTGACGCGGAAAATCTTCTGGTTGCACGCGATGGCGAATTTCGGGATTGCGGCCCAGTGTGCCGGTTCCGCTGCACGGCACATCGGCCAATGCGAGATTAAACACCGAGTCTTCTTCAAGTTTCGTCGCATCGCCTAATCGGCATTCGATCTGGTCGGCGTGAGCGGCGAGCCGGTCGCGCATCTGCGCGAGCCGCTGCGGGCTGGCTTCGTATGCAACCAGATGCACCCGCGGATGGCGCTTCGCGAGGATGAGTGTTTTGCCGCCAGGCGCTGCGCAAGCATCTACGATACCTTTTATTTTTTGGTTGGTCTTTTCTCCAGCGCAAGCCGCCAGCTCGGCAATCAACTGCGAGCCTTCGTCCTGGATGCGAATGCGGCCCGCGCGAAAAGCCTCTGTTGCGGTCACATCACCGGCGACCACAGTGCGCGCTGCAGTGAGCAGTCCGCCCGGCGCCAGTTCGATGCCTGCGCGGGAGAGCTCTAACTCGGCTCCCAAGTCTTGAATGCGCAGCGACAATACGGGTTGCGTTTGCCCGTGCCGGCAGAGGCCGCACGCTGCTTCGCGGCCATAGTGCGCGATCCATCGGTCGACCAGCCATGCGGGATGCGATTGCGCAGAAGAGTCTTCCAACGAGTTCGAGTGTGGAACGCCGGCGAGTTTGCGCAGCACTGCGTTGACCATGCGTGAAGCAAACTGATGCCCGGTCTGCTTCACCAGTTCTACGCTTTCACCGATCGCCGCATGCGCCGGGATGCGATCGAGGTAGAGAAGCTGAAACGCGCCCAGCCGCAGCGCGATGAGCACTTCGCGATCAAGCTTCGCGCCCGGCCGTGCAAGATGGTTTTTGAGCTGCCGGTCCAGCACCAGCTGCCAGCGCAACACGCCGAGCACAAGCGTGGTCGCCAGGTTGCGATCGGCCAGCGGAAGACTGTTGACGGCATCACCGCGCAGCAAATCGTCCGCGTGCGACGAGCCCCGCTCAACGGCCATCAGGATGCGGAAGGCGGCGCGGCGCGCGGGCGAAATGTCGGGCACGGTCTCACCCTAGGCGCGCATTGGCGCCAAGCGGGTTGCCGCGCAGAAACTCCGCGGCGGTCATGCGCTTTTTGCCTTCGAGATGCACCTCGAGCAACTCGAGCCACGTGTCTTCGGCGCACTCGACGAAAAGCCGGTAATTTTCGATGCAGATGCAGCCAGGGCCTTTGGAAGGCGAATGCGCGCCGTCCGGTTCACTGGCAACGACCATGCGATGCACGATGAGCTTCTTGCCGTCGAGCGCCGTGAAGGCGCCCGGCCACGGCTGAAAACCGCGCCAGCGGTTGTAGAGCTCGTGAGCCGCACGGCTGGCGAAGTCCATGCGGCCATCTTCGCGATCAAGCAGCGGAGCAAACGTGGCGAATGCGTGGTTCTGCGGTCGCGGCCCGATCGTCCCGCTGGCGAGACCGGCCAGCGTCTCCACCATGAGCGGTGCACCGGCCTGCGCGAGGATCTCGAAGAGTTCAACCGAAGTTTGGCTGGGGCCGATCTCGTGTGTCTGCTGCAGCAGGATCGGACCGGTGTCGAGGCCTTCCTCAAGAAGCATTGTCGTATTGCCGGTGAAGGCATCCCCCATCGCGACGGCCCACTGAATGGGTGCGGCGCCACGGTATTTGGGCAGCAGCGAGGCGTGCAGATTGATGCAGCCGAGCCGGGGTAGTGCGAGCATCCAGGCAGGAATGATGCGGCCATAGGCGACCACGACAATCGCGTCCGGCGCGATCGCTTCAAGCTGGGTACGAAATTCAGTGTTGTTGCGAATCTTTTCCGGCTGGGTAACGGAAAGGCCGGCGGCCAGTGCAGTTTGCTTTACCGGCGGCGCAGCGAGCTGTTGTTCGCGCCCCACCGGGCGGTCAGGCTGCGAGACGACCAGCACAATCTCGTGACCCGCAGCGAGCAACGCCTCGAGCGCAGGCACGGCAAACTGCGGCGTTCCGCAGAAGACCAGCTTCAAACGCTCAGCCGCAGCCGTCATGGGCGATCTACCATTGACCTTCGCTCTGCAGCTTGCGAATCTTGCGCAGATTCAGGTTGCGCTTGAGCGGGCTCATGCGGAAGATGAACAGAACGCCGTTGAGATGGTCGATCTCATGCTGGAAGGCGCGCGACAGCAGCTCTTCGCCGTCCATCTCGAACCACTTGCCGTGCTCGTCCTGCGCGCGGATGCGCACCTTCGCCGCGCGCACCACCTTCTCGCGAATCTCAGGAAAACTCAGGCAGCCCTCTTCTTCATAGAGCTTGCCTTCGCTCGAAATGACTTCCGGGTTGATGAGCACGAGCTTGTCTTTGGGTTCCTTGCCCAGGCTCAGGTCAATCACGGTGAGCCGTTTCGAGATGCCTACCTGTGGCGCGGCCAGGCCGATACCCTGCGCGGAGTACATCGT
>JASHVE010000114.1 GCA_030039675.1 Acidobacteriaceae bacterium
AAGACCGCAGACTACTTCCGCTCGCAGATTCAATTTCCCTTCTTCGAGCATTATCTGAAAGGCAAGGGTGAAACTCTGCCCAAAGCGATCGTCTTCGAGACGGGAAGCAACGTGTGGCGCAGATATGATGCGTGGCCGCCCAAAGCGGCCACCCCAAAGACGCTCTTCTTCCACGCGGGTGGCAAGCTGAGCTTCGATCCGCCGACTCAAGAGAAGAGCGCAGACGAGTATCTGAGCGATCCTAATCATCCGGTGCCGTTTGTTGGTTACACCACAGATACCGTGCCGCAGCGCTACATGGTGGATGACCAGCGGTTCGCCAGTTACCGGCCGGATGTGGTCGTGTATGAGACTGATCCGCTAACCGAAGACGTGACGATCGCGGGTCCCATTTCGCCGCATCTGAAGGTGGCAAGCTCCGGCACCGACTCAGACTTCGACGTAAAGTTAATCGACGTGTACCCTGACGATCTTCCCGATGCTCAGAGCGGAGGAGAAGCGGGCAAGCACATTCTGGATGCGCCGCCGCTGCATATGGGCGGCTATCAGCAATTACTGCGCGGCGAGCCGTTCCGCGCCAAGTTCCGCAATAGCTGGGAGAAGCCGGAGCCGCTTGTGCCGGGTAAAGAAACGGACATCAACTTTACAATGCCGGATCTCTATCACACCTTCCGCCGCGGTCATCGCATCATGGTGCAAGTGCAGAGCTCATGGTTCCCGCTGACAGATCGCAATCCGCAGATCTTCACCGATATTCCCTACGCCAAGCCTGAGGAGTTTCAGAAAGCCACCGAGCAGATCTTTCATCAGAAGAATGCGGCCAGCGGAGTGGAGGTGCTCGTGATGCCCTCGCAGTAGCGAACGATGAATGCGGGCTGTAGTTAGAGCGCCGATGCCGCTACGCCTGCGGTAATGGCAACGGATGCGGCCAACTGGCCTGTCGTGAGCAGGTTTCTCCAAAGCAAAGAGCCGCCGATGATCTTCTGCGGCACCACAATCACGTCGCCCGGATTCAACGCAGTAGAGAGAACGTTGCCCTCGAACCATCCCTCTGAATGGCGGCCCACAACAGAACCGTTGGCGCGAATAATGAAGATCTCTTTCCGGTTGGCTGTCGCATTGGTTCCGCCCGCACGGCTCAGATACCAGCCCGCGTTTTTGCCCGGAGTAAATGTGAGCGCGGTCGCGTTGTAGACCTGGCCGGTAACGAGCACGAATCCAGGCCGCTTGGGAATGGTGAGCACGTCGCCTTGGCGCAACTCGATATCGGCGGGCGTGTTCGCCCAGCTATCGATGTCGGCGGCTATGTGAATCACCATGCGCCCGGTCGGAGGATGGTTCCTCAAATCGGAGATGACCTGATCCTGCTGGGCGTTGATCAACTGCAGCGTTGAGCCCGCGTTGTTCCCTGAAAGAGTCGGCGAGAGCCGGGCGGCGGCGGAATTTGTCTCGATCTGGCGAATCAGCTCATCACGGCTCTTTTGCTCGAGCTCACGAACCTGTGTCCGGACGAGCACCGCGCCCATTGGATAAGCAGTCGATAGCAGACCTCCCGCCCGGCGAAGAACCGAACTGAGCCGTTCGCCGTCTTGAAAGCCGTAACTTCCGGGGTATCGAACCTCACCTCGGATCGTGACGGACTCACCGATATTATCCCAATTTGTGATTTGATGAATCGCCAGAATATCGCCGGGCTTGAGAGGAACGTCGGCTTGCGGATCAGGGCCCTCAACCGCCGCTCCGATGCGTACCGTTGAAAGCTTTTCAGTGATCTGGTTCCCGTTCGTTACGTCATAGCTCGTGAGGTCAGCGTTTTCTACCAGGGCGTCGCGCTTGAAGCCGCCTGCCATGCGCACCAACTGCGCTGCGGTCATACCCTTTGACATGGGATAGTTCCCAGGACGCAGCACTTCGCCCCGAATCGTGACCGTAGGCGCATCCACCTGATAGCGTCCGAAGATGCGGATTGTATCGAAGGGCTGCAAGGCGATGTTTTCGTTGCCGATCAGCACTTCGGGCACGTTGAAACTGATAGTCTCTGCGTGCAAGTCCGGAGCAACAAGTCGGACAATTTCTCCGCGCGCCGCTGGCTCCGGCAGCATATCTTGATAACTGTGCAGCACATCGCTCAGGTGCATTCCATCGTTGTAAGGCAAACGTCCTGGGCGGACGACATGGCCTGTTAGATAGACAGCCCGCTGACTGTACGGAAGGATCGGGTCAACGTAAATTCGATCTCCATCCTTCACCTGGAATTCGGCAAGCGCATCCCCGTCGGCCCGCGGGCCTGGGTCGCCGCCGTTATTCAGAGTGACCGTTTCGCGTTGATGATTGTCGCCAATACGCTCGATGCGGATGTGGCTAAGCGATGCGGCCGCCGTCAATCCTCCCGCGTCATGAATGACTGCGGCGAGTGTAGTCGCGCTGTTAGTCAGCTCATAAACTGCTGGCCGTTTGATTGCCCCTAAGATCGCCACCTGCTGGCCTGCCGGTGGTACTAGGAGCGTATCTCCGCTCTCGAAAGGAGCGCTCTTATTGCGAATGCCGTTCAGTAAGAAGTCGTAAAGGTCGACCTTCTCCACAAGCTGTGAACCGCGATAGTGAAGCAGCGTGCGCAGAGAACCAACTGCCGTCGGGCCTCCTGCAGCGTACAGCGCGCTCAACGGGGTCGCGAGTGAACTAATGTCGTACCCGCCCGGCCGCTGCACATCGCCGACGACGTACACTCGAACCGAGCGCAGAGTCGAGACTGTAACTGCAACCTGCGCGTTGCGATATTCCTGTTTAAGCGCGGCTTCGATCAGATCCTGTGCTTTCGCCAGCGGAAGCCCCGCAACGTCGATTGAGCCTGCTTCGGGAAGAAAGATCTGCCCCTCGCGATTCACCGTTCGCGTTATGCTTTGCGTGAGGCCTCCCCACAGATCGATTCGCAGCGCATCACCAGGCCCGACGATGTAGTCTGGGCCTAAAGACACATCGAGCGGAGTAGTACGCGCACTGATTCCGATTCCCATAGACGCCGCACTTCGATTGACAAACATATCGGAGCCGAAGCGGCGCAAGGGCCCTGCGTCGCTGGGGATTTGAGTGTAGAGGTCGCGCATCGATTGCAGCTCGTAGGGGGCCGGTTGACGAACAACCTTGGGAACATCCGTCGATGCATTCACCGATTCCTGTCTCCGCGGTGCCTCCTGAGAAACCGCTCTGTTGCGCTCGGCACGCGGCGATGAAGCGCTCGTTGATTGCTGCTCACTTTCCGCACCCTGTGGCGGCTTCGCAACTGTGAGCGCTTCGGCATCGATCTCATTTTGAGCCGCGCCGGGCACGGAAGACCCTGCCTCCGGTACAGCAGACGCAGAATTCGGCCTGTCTCCCTCCGTAACGCTCGCGCCGAAGGTTTGAAGATCTTCATCCGAGATATAACCGCGCACCCGAAGGACGGCCGTAATGCTTGCCCGCAAATTCGCGTTGGTGACGATCTGGTTGTAGAGCATCTGGTCAGAGATGTCGTTCGGATCGATCTGCACGCCCTGTTGCTGCATGCGATCCGCGAGCTGAGACTTCAACTCGTCTGCGAGATCAGGATTTTGCTGCAATAGGTTGATGATCTGGTCAGAAGAAAGAGCTGGCGGAGTCAAGCCGACAGAATTTGTCGAAGCGCCAAGCATCCCTTGCGCAAGTTGATTGTCCTCGAGCGTTGCTGGCGACAGATCGTTCTCGGCACTTGTGGATGATTGTGCCGCACTGCGCGTCGAATCAGAAGAAACCGGCCACTGCGCACTCGCGCGCACTCCGGAGAAGAGAGTGAGAGCCAACAGCCATGTTGCAGCAAGAAAACCGTTCCGCGATCCGCGCGTGCGATCGCATCGCACTCTCGGTTGCGGCGCCGATCGCCCATTCGTGAAACAAACGGAGATAGTGAGCCGAGGCATTCGCATTTGTTGTTCGTCTTTGACCGTAAAAGAGCCAGGTCGGAAGAGGTGTCATGGCTCGGTCAGAGAATTGTCATTCTTTTGTTGTTCGCTGCGGTGTATGCCAGGTTCAGGGGCGCCGGATTGCAAATCGAGACACTCGCGCAACAATCTTGTCGAGGCCGCGACAATTCAATGACGCCGCCATGACAACTCTGATTGACGGGTTCATTAGGCTAGCTACAGGTTGTTCCCTCAAACGGGGCGGTAGAAAGTTTCTTTCAGGTAGAAGTTTGTATGACAGCAAGCGATCTTCTTGGTTCTCTCGGCGCGTGCGTGTTGAGTCACCGCGAGCTGCGCGACGACGCGGCAGCCGTTGAACCCAGGACACAAGCAGTTCGCCAGCCGGAGGGAACTGACAAACCAAGCAAGCCTCAGGATGCGCTCCTATGCGGTATGAAGCTGCCGCTCCATCAAGTGTTCTATCCGCTTGGTTTCGCCGTCGAGATCATTACCAATAGTGCGAACGTGCTGGAAGCAGCCACGGAGAGCTTCGGACACAGAAGTCACTGCCGCGGAGAGAGTGCACTGCAGGTGCGGATTGGCATTAGCGAGGACGGACATCGAGAGTGTCCGCCTGAACCCACTCGACGGGAATACAATCACCTGTACTCCCTGGTCGCGGATCCGGATAACCAGGCGTTGCTGGATCTGAAGACCTGTGCGAATTTCACCTGGTTGACGCGGTCCGCGCTACAGAACAGGCTCTATTTTCGTTATAACTTTCTAGAAAAAGTGGTGTATTTGTTGCTAGGCGCCTCGGTGGTGACCGATGTGCATGCCGCCTGTGTCAGTAAGAACGGAAGAAGCATGTTGCTCTGCGGCGATTCAGGTGCTGGCAAATCAACGCTTGCTTATGCATGTGCCCGCGCCGGATGGATCTACACTTCCGACGATACCTGCTATCTGGTCAATGATTCCCCCATCCCGCGGGTGATTGGACATTCTCATCGCGCGCGTTTCCGTCCCGAGGCGAAACTTCTATTTCCTGAGCTGCACGATCGCGAGTTGACCCCACGAATGGAAGGCAAGCCTTCGATTGAAGTTCCAATCTCGGAGCTGCCCGTTTCAAACACCGCGGCCGAGGCAACTGTAGATCTCATTGTTTATCTGTGCAGGCAGCCTTCGGCGCCTGGAACTCTCGCAGCATTGCCGCGTGGAACCGCGACCGAGCGCGCACGCAGCGAACTCTACTCTGCCGGCGAGATCCGGGCGATGCATGAACAGGTCCTCGAGATCCTCTTCGATGTACCCACTTATGAGCTGGAGTACTGCGACCTCGACCAAGGCATCCAGTTGCTCGACCATTTAACGCGAAGTACATGAAGTTACGGCGTGCTTCAAAGGGTCATTATTCTGATCCCGCAACCATTCGTCTCGCGTATTCGCGCGCTGTGTAACCGCATAGAGCGCGAGAGCCTCTTCAATCACGTCTGCGGCGCGCGCCGATCCGTTGATGGCTTGCATTTGATTTCGGATCGCGACGGCCGCTTCACGATAGCTGGGATCATGTAGAATTTTGGTTACCGCGGCACGAATCTGTCTTGCTGAGAGACGCATAATCGGAAGCACCTCGGCAACTTTGCATCGCGCCAGGCGCAGCGAAACGGCTGGCTGATCGTAGGCAATAGGTATCGCGATCATCGGCTTCCCTTCAAAGAGTGCTTCGAGTACTGTGTTGGATCCGCCGTGAGTAATTACGATCGCCGCGCGCTTCAGAATATCCAGCTGCGGAGCATACTTCACAACCACCGCACTTCCCGGAAGGTCGGAAAGCAGCTCCGGCTCAAAACGGTTCCCAAGAGAGACCACCAACTGCAGTTCCAAGCTTTCACAGGCCGCTGCAATCATGCGGAAGACGCTAGGCTGGACATTCCGCGTGGTTCCGAGTGAAGCATAGATGATCGGGCGGCCATCCAAACGATCCCAGGGGAAGTCTACGGAGGGTCTTGGTGCTTTTTCCACGAATGGTCCGGCATAATGGAAGTTGACCGGGAGTGTCTTGCGTGGCAAATCCAGGCACTGGGGCATCTGCGTGATTTGCGCTAAGGCGGGAAATGTTGTTGGCATCTCGCTAACAGGCCCCATATCGGCCTGTCGCCGCCAACGGTCAAGGTTCCAGCGAATTGGACCATACATGCGCAGCACTGAAACTTCGAGGAGCGCGCTTTGGAGCAGCGAACACCACGAGGTTGAATGCTTATGTCCCGAATGCCGGGGGAAGGCCCTCCAGCCAAAGTTGTGAGGTACCGAGGTCGAGATGATGAAGTAAGGAAGGCCCAGGAGCTGGGCAATCGTTGGGCCGGCGAGCGCAATCTCGTCGATGATGAGCGCGTCGACGCCGGCCTGCATGAAGGCGGAGGGCAGCTCGCGGAGATAATTCTCAATGTCATGAGCGACGCTTCGCAGATTGAACCGAAGTCTCGAGATCTCGGAGCAGAATCCGGCGTGGCCCTGTGCCGCTTTTTCTCTAAAGCTGAGTTTATTGGTGCCGATGGGGCGGAACTCGAGCCCGGCCTGGCACACCCGACCTGCTATCTTCGGCTTCTCAAAAAAAGTCAGCCTGTGTCCCCGATCCTTTAGCTCCTGAGACAGCGCAATCAGCGGATTCACGTGCCCGGTGCCGGTAGAGGACAAGATGCCAAAATGCCATTTGCGCAGCTCAAAATGCATATCGGGCCTCTATAGATTCCGAAACACGAATTGTCCTGGGCCCCAGACGTAGCGTGTTTTCTGCGAACACTCGCGCAGTAGCAGAAAGCAATTTCTGCATTGGAGCGCGCAGCCATCGCATGGCGCCGTCAACGACCAAGGGCTCAAGGCCCTTCTTCGCGATGGGTGGAAGCCGTTCGAGGACGCCTTCTGAGGCTAGTTGCACACGGCCCCGGATCATCACGAACTCAATGTCGTTCATTGACAGTGTTGCTAGGCGATCTGCAGCATCCTGGGCCGTATCGCGCACGGCGATGAGGTCTGCCACCCCGGCCTCTTCGATAGAGCCCTCGGCATCTTCCAGCCGAAGAATCGCGGCAGGAGCCTCCGTTACCATGCGATACGCAGTCTGAGTGGAGATCTTGCAAAAACGAAGAGCGAACCGGATCTCGTCCAGTAGATCGCCTTCGGCGGTCAGCGGAGAATCATTTCCCAGCCCGAGGTTGTCAATTTGCCCCAGCAGTGATAGATCGGGCAAAGCATCGAAAAGGAATCGATTGGAGGAGGGGCAAACAATTAGTGATGCCCCACGGTCGCGGATAAGCGCAATGCCGCTATAGCCGATGGCGAGTCCGTGCACGAGGACCGTGCGGGCCTCCAGAAGCCTATACCGATCGAGTTCCCAAAGCTCCTGGCGCGCTTGCTCGTCCACTCCTTCGCAGGCATGCACGATGAACGGGTAATCCGCTGGGGTGCTGACGCGGGCCGCGCACAGGTCGCCGCCCAGCGCGATCGAGTGCCCCCAGCCGTATTTGCGAACGACTCGAACCGGAAAGTTTTCGCCCTGTAAGTCCGGCCAAAGAGGATTGTGATGACCTACTGTTGTCACTCCGCAAAGAAGATTCCGTATGCCGCCCCACCATAAACGAACGGGCTTCGGAATGGATCGCTGTTGGGCAATCACGTCCCCAAACTTCTGGTGAATGTCCTCTCCCCAGTCAATGTAGTTGCGATAAGGAGGATCAGCCAATCTCGGGAATAGGGAAAATTCCAGATGGTCATGTGCATTGATGAGCCCGGGCATCACGAAAAACCCACTGAGGTCAATTCCTGCACCAGCTGATGCCGAATACTGGGAAGAAGAGGAGTTGCCAACGATGCGGCTTATACGGTCGCCTGCTATCTGAATGAAAGCGTAAGCGCTTGTTTGCGGCCCGCTCGCATAGCGAGCACCATGAATCACGAGTGGCGCTGCCCGCTGACCGGAAAAATTGGATTCGTGAGTTAGCATCCCGAGGTCTTCCGTGCGGCATAAATGCGAAAGCGGGAGGGCTCGCGTCTGCGGCGCAGTCTAGCCATGATTGGCCGCAGGGTCCACTTCCATCCGTAGCTCGGAGAATAGATCGTCCATTGAATGGAAAGACGCTCCTCTAGAAGGCGCAGGCGTTCATCGGTTAAATACTCGAGGCTATCGAGCGAATCAGAACCGGTGCCATAGTGCTGAAGAAATGCTGCCCGCCGCTCAGAGACCATCTTTCGGCCATTTTCGTCACTGGAGTACCAGGGCGTGTCGCAGACAATCACGCTGCCGCCTCTTCTCACGCATCGCAGTGCTTCCCGCAAAGTGGCTTCATCCTCTTCTGCGTAGTGAAACGACGCGTTGAAAACGGCCGCATCAAACTGATCACTCTGAAAGGGCAGCCGCGCGAGCTCTGCCTGGAAGCGTGGAAACAGCCGGGCAAGATGGCTTCGATAATGTTCACCCGCGCCAAGACCGTCGCGGCGATTCGTCAGCAGGTCGACTGCGACGGGGCTGTATCCAGCCAGCGCCAGACGAAAGCTCATCCAGCAATTTCCCGCGCCGAGATCCAATACGCGGCGAGAGCCGTCCTGCAGGGCTAACCTTAGCACGTTTTTCACGAGATAGTCGTAGCTGCACGCTCTAATGCGCCACTGATCACTATTCCTTCCTGAGGCATCCTTGTAGGGAAGTCCGAGATAAAACTCATCGCCCTCACTGCCGCGGCCCTCCGCAGTTCGTATCTGCTCGTAATTTTTGACAAAACCCGCATAGTGTGCCGACCGCTCCGGCGGAAGCGCGTATACGATTCCTTCGCTGCGATTTAGCTGCAGATCGCATTGAAGGCATGCGAGCCCGGCAATATCAAGCCTGCATCGGGGGCATTGCAAGCGAATGTCAAGATCGGCGCTTCCAATCTCAGTGTCGGTCTGGAGCATGCTAATCATCATGTGTTATCTGGGGTAACCATGCGCATCTAGTTTTCTCCCACAGATACCAATTGCTCGACAGGCACGATCGCGGAAGAATGAAAGACGGTGAGCCTTTCAGGTGACGCGAAGGCATCTGCGTCCCGGCTCGACGCTTCCATGTCATAGACTCTTTGCCATAAAGTGTCGACCCGGCGCTTTGCCCATGGATCCCCATTCGAAGTACTCCACGAATCGACCTCGGCATGCAGAGCATCGCGCACAGCACGATAAAAGTCGGTTTTGTAGGCGGCTTTGAACATGATGCAGAGATCGTCGCTGTCGGCCCAGTTACGTTTTTCGCCAAGCTGCATCTGCACGCGTTCATAAAATACCGTACCCGGGAGCGGGTACGAAAACGAGACGCCGATATCATCAGGGCGTGTGTTGCGCACAAAGGCGATTGTCTCCTGCAACTCGATCCAGGTCTCTCCGGGATAGCCGAATTGCAGAAAGTAGCAGGCGCGAATCCCAGCTTGCTTCAGTCGATTGCGCGCTGCAACTACCGAAGAAAGCGTCAATCCCTTGTCCATTGCGTTCAGCACGGCCTGCGATCCGGATTCAACCCCCATCCACACTTCAGCGCATCCCGCTGCTTTGAGTTGCCGCACCGCGTCTTCAGTCATCAGGTTTGCGCGAGACTGTATCTTGAATGGAACCACCGCGTTTCGTGTCATCACTTCCACGGCAAACTCGTGCACCCAATGCTGATTCAACGCGAATACGTCATCGCCGAACCAGATATGCTGAACGCCGAACCGCGTCTTCAGCAGTCGCATCTCCTCGGCGACAGCCGCCGCAGGCCGCAGGTGAAACCGGTTGCTGGAGATTGGCTTCGCGCACCAGTTGCAGTGATACGGGCAGCCGCGGCTCGACACCATGTTCGCGGAGAAGAAGCCATGAGCCTTCGACCACGCCGTGCGATAGGGCTCCAAATCGATCAGATCGCGCGCTGCAAATGGCAACTCGGACCAGGAGGGATTTTTCGCCAGCCGTTGCGCACTTTCAACGATCTGCCCATGCTCGTTGAGCCACACCAGCCCGTCGATTACGGGCGCCTTCTCACCGCGTAGAATGGAGCTACACAACCGCACAAGAGTCTGCTCTGCTTCGCCGCAAAGCACGTAATTGAAGCCATTCTGCAAAAAAAGAAGCGGATGGTCGGTTGAATCGGAGCCGTGCCCGATCGTCGCGGCCCCAGACGCTCTTGCTGCCTCTGCAATCTCCCAGGCAACCGCCCTCATCCGTGTAAGGCACATTTTAGAAAGAAAATTGAAGTCGTCCTCGTATACGACCACGATCTTCGGCCGATGCTCCGTCAGCATTGCGCTGAATCTCTTCGAAGGCTCCTCCAGCATCGAATCGAACACTGCAACGGAGAGGCCATTCTTCCGGAGCGCCGCAGCAGCGTAGAGTGTTCCGAGTGGCATGTAGGGTTGCATCTTCCGCAGTTGTTTTGGGTCATAGGGAAGATGATAAGAATGCGTCACCAGGACGTCTGCCACGGTTCACCTCAGGTCTCTACGGTTCGGTGCAATCAGCACACGGCTGAGCCACCTTGTGCGCCATGGGCATTTGCACAGCAGGCGCACCATCTTCAATGGAATCCAGCCTATTCCGATGGTTTGTAGGGGTTGTCGCGGAATTGTCAACTCAATGTCATCGCTTGGTAGTGCGGGAAGTGTTTTTGATGGCGAAAACAGGAGAGCGATTTGTGCCTGAATGCTTCGACCTCAAGATTGGCCTGTGCGCGCGGTAGTCAGGAAATGGGAATCACCCCAGGCACGAAGCCGGAAAGATGGCCGAGTTTGTCTCTCTTCGTGGCAAGATAGTGGGCCGAGTGTGGATTGTGCGGTACGTCTGCGCTCAGGCGCTCCACAACCTCGATTCCGGAAGACAGAACAGCCCGGACTTTCTCAGGGTTATTGGTCATTAATCGAAGCGACCGAATTCTGAGAGACCGAAGAACTTCAACAGGAATTGCATAATCGCGCGAGTCGACCGGATGCCCCAGCCGGAGATTCGCTTCGATGGTGTCGAACCCCTGATCCTGAAGAGCGTAGGCGCGCAGTTTTTCCTTTAAGCCGATGCCGCGTCCCTCTTGTTGTTCATAAAGCAATATACCGGCGCCGTCGTTGGCAATTGCACTTAAAGCCAGATGGAGCTGGTCGTGACAATCGCACCGTAGAGAATGGAACACGTCTCCGGTTGTGCATTGAGAGTGAATGCGAACCAGCGGAGGTGAGCTATGAATGTCACCCAGGGTCAGGGCCAACACCGTTTCGAGACGTTGTGTTTTGGTTTGGCGGTTAGTGTGAATTGCCTCGAATGCCAACAGGTGGAAGTTAGCCCAGTGGGTGGGGAAGTTGATGCTGACGACTTGCTGCAGTTTCGTCAATGTGGCGACTCTCCTCGAACGCAGTTCACTCTTCACGACAAGATGGCTCCCTGCCGAGTCCGTGGCTGGAGCGTATCGCATCGCATTCATCGGGGTGTCATCAGAATGTCTCAATATCGTCATAGAAAAGGCGCTGCACACGGCTGTTACTCAAAGCCGGCTGAATTGCTCCGCTGCTTCGAATCGAGCCCCAAGTCACGCGGTATCCCGCGCACACACAGACGGATCAGTTTTCCGTAGTTCGCCGGAATTGATAGAGAACATGATCACCGAGAATGGCGAACGGGCGGGAAGCGATCTTATCGAGAAGTGCCATCGCACCCAGCACGCGTGGATGGCCGGATATCCACGGCTCCGCCGCGCTCGGTGGGACGGCTACACCGATCCCCAGTCGCTTCTCCAAGATGAACCACGGCGCGAACGCGCGCTGCAAGGCTGCGCGACGGTGATAGACAACGTGAAACTCATGCTTTGCAAGCCGTGCTGGTGCTTCGCCGCGTTTGAAACGCCGCAGGGCCTGATGCGGACGGCCCCGTAGCAGCTCGGTAAAAATCTCGCCCGGACAAAACGTCCCAAACAGCACCAGCATCGCTCGCGAGCCAGGCTTAGCGAGACGCGCAAGACCACGCGCCACAGGCCTGAGATCGGTAATACAATTCAGCGGCGCGAAATTAGAGAAGGCGCCGTCGAATAGCGCTCCGCCGGCAGCCAGATAGTTCGCCGCGAATTCCTCCATCTCCTCGCCGGCAACGACTTCGGCTTGACCTTGGAATGGGGCAAGCTTGGCACGTGCTAAAGACACCATGGTTGGCGAGGGATCAGTCAGAAACACGTCGAATCCGCGGTCTGCGAGGAACGCCGCGTCTTCACCGGTGCCTCCTCCCAGCTCCAGAATGTGTCCGCCTGGCGGAAATGTGCGCAGCAAGGCCGTTCTTACTGCGCGCCGCTGTGCTGTAACGCTAAGCCAACTGCCAAAGCGCGAGTCGAAAACTGGTGCGACTGCATCGAACGCGCGCGCGGCCGGGTGTGACAAGGACGTCATCGTGTGATCCGATCAATCTGCTGCTGCCAATGGCGAGATTCCCAGGCATAGCGAATGCCCTCTACGAAGTGAAAACGAAGCCGTGAGAAGAAAAAGTGCAGTTGCACGCCATATCGGCGCAGTCGCACAGGAAGATTTTCATTCGGTAATGCGCGAACAACAGGAGGGGGCAGACGCGAGGGTAGCAACGCTTCTCGAAGAGTCCGTTTTGCCGGGACACCCGCGCTCTCAAGCTCTCTTTGCAGCAGAAGGTAGAGTTTGCTGCCTGGGAAACTCCCCAGCACGGCGCGGCGGCCATACGTTGTCACCCATAGCCGGGCCGCAGGGGGAAGAGTTTGCACCGTCCACTTCGTCAATGCTTCAGGAGCGAAATCTCCCAGAACCTCTGTGATCAGCAGGATCACTACTCCGAGACCGAGGCGCGCTCGTTGATTGTTCTGTGCCGTTGATCGAAGTTCATCCCAAAAGCGGACGTCGTCACGGCGAGCGAGAATATGCCACCGAAACTCCAGCAAGTGCGCAACGCGGAAAAACTCACTGCATACGTGCTTGTACGCGTGGAGTCCCTGCCCCAAAAATAAGTCAACCGGTGAAAGTACAGGCATGTGGATGCCATGTAGTTCACGGCATTCCAGTCGTTCTAGCAACGGTCGTGCCGCGTTCTGTGATTCGAGATGCAATTCCACTGATCGGGATGGCGTGTCCCTGTACAGATTCTTCAATGAAATTCCGGGGTTCTCGTTGAGCTTGAACTCCCAAGTCTTGCCGCTTACAGCGTGGAGCCTATAACCTCGGCGTTCAAGGATTTCTCGCGCGGCTGGCGCGCTTGATTCTGCGATGAGGAAGTCCAAGTCAAACTGCGAGCGCAACTCGGGCTTGGGCACAGAGCACGGCCAGTATGACAATCCTTTCAGATTTGCGTAAGAAACTTTGGCTGCCTGGAAATCCCTCTGAATGGCTACCGATTCAGCAATCATACTGCCGGTACGGCGCGTGTTATCGAGGAAATTTTGCTTGAGACGCTCAAACGTCCGCTGGGGCAGCCAATCGGCGATCTGTAATTCAATGATCCGGTCAAACAGGTACAATGCCAGACCGCTGATATCTAACCAGCGCAGCAAATGCCTCCACTCTCTTGTCGATAAGTCCCGAAGGAGCGAACATGATTCAGGCAGGGGATCGAGAAAGACCAACAGCGCCGCTTCCCGCACGGCTTCATCGCTATGCCTCAGCTTTGGCGTAATGTCGTAAGCCTGCGCGGGCTGGTAGTCGGTGATTTTCGCGCCGGTCGACAGCGCAACTGTCCTGTTCGCGGCAGACAGTGCGGTTGAGGTGCGCGTCTGATCCGTGGACAAGAATGTTCTGCCGGAAGAGGGCCGCAATCAATATCGCTCCATTTCCTGCACACACGCTCGCAGGCTGATCCTAGCCTCACGGAACTTTACAACGGGATTGTCAGACGAGTGTCAGGTAATTGTCACTTCTTTGCTATGCAGCGCTTGCTCCGCCGCCGGCAGATAACTCGTGTGTAGCGCCGCTCGGCAGGCTTTCTGGAACGTCCAAAATGACAATCGAATGACAAGGAAGAGACTGCAGAAAAACACTTCGGCCCG
>JASHVE010000115.1 GCA_030039675.1 Acidobacteriaceae bacterium
GCCTGGTTCACCTTCAGCACGTGCCCCTTGCCGTCGGTCACGATGATGGGCTCAAAGATCGACTGCAGCACGGCATCGGAGAGCTGAAACTCCATCTGGCGACGGCCCGCTTCGGTGTCGCGCAGTTCGCGCAGGCGCACGGCGATGCGGTTCAGCTCACTGGCGATGACTCCGAAGGCGTCGCGGCTGCTCCACTCCACGCGATGTTCGAGGTTGCCTTGCGCGATGCGGTGCGCATCCCGCGCTACGATGCGAATCGGCCGCAGAACGAAATAGGCGGTCGCGATCGCCACCAGCACAAACGCCGCGAGCAAGCCGTAAGCTAAATCAGACTGCCCCGCTGCCGCCAACGCGTGATGCGTGACGGCGACCAGCCCTGCCATAAGACTGGCCAGTATCACCAAGCCGAGAATCAGTCGCTGGGAAAGATTGAGCATGGCCCGGTCTCCGTGCCGGTATGGGGTAACTTTTTCATTCTCGCGAATTTTGGCGCAACCTGCAAAATGATTGGGCGCTTTTCTTGTGGGGAACTATGGGATTCGGCAGACCGCGAGCGAGCTATTGTGCCACGCGCACGGGAGGCCGGGTGGCTGAGGATAGGAAACCAGCGCCCAGTCCACGCCAAATTCCGCTTTCAGCCGCTCGAAATCACCCAGCTGGAACTGATTCCAGCCCTTTTCGGCGGCGACCTGTCGGGCCCACACCGGGGCTAGCTCGGGAATCTGCGTGACTACGGACGCGTCCTTGACCATGTCGGCCAATTGGCTGCGCTCCGCCAGCGCTCGAAAGCTGTGGTAATCCTCGCCGGGCGCTGCCAAGTAGTAGGGATCGAGCGCGAAGTAGGCATCGACCGGCGTGTTGGCGCGAACCCACGCGAAAGCCTCGAGCCACGGATTTGCCGAGGGATCTTCCGGCAACTCGAGGTGCGGGCTGCTGCTGAATGAGGTCAGTTGCCAGGCGAGCATGCCGCCGTTGACGGCCAGCAAATAAACAGCCCAGCGCCAGCGGCTGGTTTTCAACCAGTACTTGCCCAGCAGGCAACCGATGAGGAGCGCCATAAAGTAGTACACCAGCTGCAGGTAGCGCATCGGCTGCAAAGGCGTCAGCCGTACCCAGCGCGCAGGGGCTAACATCACCATCGCAAGGCATTGGTGGAAGACGCAGTACGCGAAGACCGCCAGTGCGAACCGAGCCAGGGGCCTTTCGCCATGTTTCTCCGCAGTGCGCCATAAGGACCAGAAAAGAAGCGGCGGAGCGAGCGCGCCCAGCCACTCATACCAGGTCCATTGATAGAGATAGTAGTAATTGCGTGTATTCAAGGCCTGCAGCCAGGATGGGCTTGCCGGCTCGAGCACCCAGCCAAGAGGGATCAGCGCGGCGGCCTTTCCGCGACCCGCGGCAAGCGATCTTTCACTCCATGAGAGAGCCCGCGCATGGACCTCGTCGACCATCGCCAGCGCGAGGAAAACGCTGAAGGAAATCCCCAGAGCAGCCATAAGCGGATGCATGAGAAATGCCGCGATCAGCAACGGGATGGCCTGCCGCGGTTTTGCCGCGAGAATCCGCGAAACAGCCAGCAGAATGAGTGCAGCAGCGATATTGCGCGGATGCAGATGCTGATCGGCCAGAAAGAGCGCAGTGCCTGAAACCGGAAGTGTGAACATGGCTGCCACCATGGCCACCCCCGCCCACTGCGCCCGCGCATGGGGAAACAGGCGCCGCGCGATGCTGTGACAGGCCCAGAGAATTCCGAACAGGGAAGCAAGCTGCCATAGGAGTTCGGTCCAGGGAAGTGGAATCCTCGTGAACCGAACGAAACCGGCGATCACATTGTCAAATATCGTAGCTTGAAGTTGGAGCCGGAAAAAGCCCGCGTTGTGCGGAAACAGGGCAGGGTTGAGACGAGCCTTTACGGCAGCAAGATAGATTCCATCGTCTTCGAGCCCCGGATGGTAGCCCATGACGGTAAAGCCAACAAGCGTGAAAAGCAGGACGCAAAGCAATCTGCAATAGAAAGAATGACGCCTCAAACTCCGGATCTCCATCAGAACGATTATTCAAGCAGTGAACGTTCAGGGTAAAATAATCCTATTATTCTGATGAGGACATGGACAAAAGAGCCGCCGCACGTGCTTGAATCTTCAAAGAGCGTCGGCGCCGCCGGCGAGGATGCGCCCCAGAAGCTGGCTATTGTGATTCCCACGCTTTGCGAGGCCGGCAATATCGGCCGATTGCTTAACCAGGTCCGTGCCATGCTCGACCCCTTCGCTACCCCCTACGAAATCATCGTGGTAGATGACGATAGTAATGATGGAACCGGTGAAGTGGTCGCGGCCGTCGCACGCGAAGATGCGCGCGTCCGTCTCATCGTGCGCAAGGGCGAACGCGGATTATCGGGAGCTGTACTCGATGGGTGGCGCCATACGGACGCTGATGTGCTGGGCGTGATGGACGCCGATCTCCAGCACCCGCCCGAGTTGCTGCCGCAATTGGTCAATGCCGTTCTTGTTGGCAACGATCTCGCCATCGGCAGCCGTTACACGCCTGGTGGCGATCTGGGCGGCTGGAACCCGATGCGCCGGCTGCTCTCCGCCGCCGCTGTTTGGGCCACTTGGCCTTTGCAGCGTCGTGGCCTCCGCGCCAAGGATCCCATGTCGGGCTACTTCATGGTGCGCCGCGCCAGCGTCGAGCAAATCGACTTTCAGCGTACCGGCTTCAAACTCCTGCTGGAGATCCTGGTCCGCGCGCGCATTCACTCGGTCAAAGAGGTCCCGTTTGTCTTCGGCAGTCGTTTCCGCGGAGCCAGCAAGGCCAATTTCAAAGTTGCCTGGGACTACGGCTGTCTGCTTGCGCGGCTCTATAGCGGAAAGTACGGTTTCAGCCGCTCGGCGGCGCTTGGCGTGGGTTTGGGACACTAACCCCCTTCTCATCAAGAGATCAGAAGCGGAAATTCTTAAAGCGCCGGCAGGATCATCCGCAGCAGCAGAAACGCTCCCACCCCCGCGAAAAACACCAACGCCATGCGGACGCCCGGCTCTCTGTTCACCTCCGGCACAAGGTCGGTGGCGGCCACGTAGATGGCCACCCCTGCCGAGACCGGCAATCCGTACATAATCCAGCTCGGAACCAGCTCGATAACCAGTACGCCGGCGAGCGTGGCCGCGGCCAGCACGACGGCGGAGTAAAAGGCCGTTGTGCGGCTCTGGCCGCTGGCCAGCATCACTGAGGCCATGGTGAACCCCTCGGGCGCCTTATGCAGAAGGATTGCGATGAAGATCAGCCAGCCCAGCCAGCTCGACAGGACAAAGCCTGAGCCGATTGCTACGCCGTCGAACAGGGCGTGCGCGCTCAACCCGCCCAGCACTGAGTAGCCCGTATGCCGCGAAACAAATTCTCCCGCGTGCGTCTCCTCGCCGAAATGAAAATGCGCGTTGATGGTGTGCTCCAGCAGGTGCACCGCGCAGTAGCCGGCCATGATGAAAATCGGGCCGAGCGTCGGACTGAGCCGCAAGCTCTCGGGCGCCATCTCGAGGACCGCGGTGGCCATCAGAAATCCTGCACCGAGCGCAACAAAGTAGCGCAGGTAGCGCTCGATCCCGCGCGCCCGCACCAGCACGAGCCCACCGGCCACATCGGCCAGCGCAGCAATCGTACCTAGAACCAGCGAGGTCTTAATCATGGAATCAGCCGCTATGACGGATGTGCATCACGTCGCCATCCTGTACCACGTACTCCTTGCCTTCGAGGCGCAGCGTTCCTCGCGCCCGCGCGGCTGCTTCTGATCCGGCATCGAGCAGCGCATCCCAGCGGATGGTCTCGGCGCGAATGAAATGATGCTCAAGATCGGAGTGGATCGCGCCGGCGGCCTGAGGCGCCTTCGAGCCCAGTGGCACCGTCCAGGCGCGGCACTCGTCTTCGCCTGCGGTGAAGAAGCTGATGAGTCCCAGCAATTCATAGCTCTTGCGAATGAGCCGCACCAGTCCGCTCTCATGCAGGCCGTAGCTGTCGAGAAAGTCCGCCGCTTCGGCGTCGTCCATTTCTGCCAGTTCGGCCTCGACCTTGCCGCAGATGGCTGTCGCTCCGGAGTTGGGTCGGCGCGCGACTTCATCCAGCTTGAAACGGCTCACGGCTGCGTCGAGATCGGCTCCCAGCGTGGTGCTCTCGCCAATGTTAAGCACATACAATATCGGTTTTTGCGAGAGAAACATAAAACCGCGGATGAGCTTTTTCTCCTCCGCGGTCATCTCCAGCTCGCGCAGCGGTTGCTCTTTTTCGAGCGATTCCTTTGACCGCAGCAGCAGCGCGTGTTCGCGCTCCAGGTCGCCGGTGCGATTTTTCTTCAGGTCCTTTTCCACGCGTTCAATGCGCTTTTCAATCTGGCCCAGATCGCTGACCATCAGGTCGAACTCGACGTTCTTCACGTCGCGCAGCGGATCGATCTCACCCACGTGCGGAATGGACTCGTCCTCAAAGGCGCGCAGCACATGAATCAGCGCGTCCACATTGCGTAGGTTGGTGAGGAATGCCGTTTCCTTCAGCGCCTCCTGCCCGATGGCCGCGACGTCCACATAGTCGACGGTCGCGTAAGTCGTCTTTTTCGGTGAATAGAGCGCAGACAGCTTATCCAGCCGCGCATCGGGCACCCGGGCGACACCGATGTGCGCCTCGCGGGGGTTGGAGTAGCCGCCGTGCTCTTCGAGCTTGGCCTTGGTCAAGATTTTGAACAAAGATGTCTTGCCTACCTGCGGCAGGCCGATAATGCCGGTCTTCATGTTCGTTCCGATGCGTCCCCGGAAGAATGGACTGCGCGCCAGGGCCTTTACGATTTTACAGGAGCACGCAGGCGCGATTCCGTCCGATGGCCCTTCGAGGCTAGGTTAACTTCGTGTGGTTTCAGCCCATGCTACCAGCGCCACCGAAGCCAATCCCATCAGCAGAATGGCCTCTTCTACATGCTCGCTGCGATTGTGCAGCCTGTTAAAATGAGCGGTGATCGCATTCGATGGATCGTTCACATCGATGGCGCCGCCGGCTGCCATGCGGTCGCGATCCATCGCCGGGATGATGCCGTAGTGCGAGTACACGGTACATCCCAGCATCAGCACGATCAGCGCCATGGGAATGAGAACCGCGCGCGGCTTGTAGATATTCCATGCGGGAGCCAGCGCCAGCAGCGCCAGCGCCACTATCCCCGAGACCATGCCCATCCTGTGCAGGATGCCCAGCAGGTGCCCGACAATCGTGCCTGCCGTATGCGTGTCAGGCTGCAGCGTAGCGAACGTAATTGCGGCAACAACGGGAAAGAAAATTTCTGCGCCCAGCCACACAATGAGCGACAGATAAAGCAGCGTGCGAAGCAGGGTCTTCATGTGGCAAGAATAAATCAGACAGACAGTTCACAGTTCATGGTTCACAGTTCATGGTTACCTTGGCCGGCAATCGATTTGAACTGTGAACTGACAGCTGCGAACTGTTTCACTGTTTTTTTAGCGCCCGCTTGAGCACGACTTCGAGTGCTGCTTTCTGTTCCGCGTACTCTGCGGTTGAGAGTGTCCCGGCGATCTTCTCGCTCTCAAGTGCAAACAGCTCATCTTTAAGCACACTCAGTAAAGCACCATTTTTCGCTGCCGTCGCGGGCGCTGCGCTCATCGCGGGCTGTGCTGCGAAGGCCGCGGCGGATGGCGCGGGCGACTGAGCCTGCGCTGGCGCGCCCACCACCGCAACCGGTGGCCGGCGCAGCAGGAAGGCCGCGGCCGCTGCGAGCAGCAACGCCAACCCGCCGAGAATCCACCATTTGTATTTGCTCAGCGGGTCGGGGGTGTTGATCGGCTCGCCGATGCCGCCACCCGGTTGAGTGCCCGGACCGGCCGCGCCCTGGCTCCCGTTATCTGCTTGCTGACCGCCCTGCGCCTCGCGCGGAATCGCTCCCTGCCCCGCGATTGTGAACGCAATGACTTTGCCCGGCGTCGCATTCTTCAGCAGGAACGTCTGCACGCTGGGGTCTTCGTTCACTGTCCTGAAGTCCGACCCTGCGCCGGCAGTGAAGGTCATGCTCTTCGGCAGCAGGATGGCCACGTTGTCGGCGGGCAGTGTCAACACAGGTTTGAAGGTGTACTTCCCATCGGAGTAGGGCAGCGTATAGCTGATCTGGAACAGGGTATCCTTTTCGCCGTCGTCGGGCTGAATGGGAAAGTTGAACGAGTAATGCCCCTTGGGCCCATCGGAATCCATCTTGACCGATGTGGGCAGACCGCTGGGCCGCTGTGCACCGGTGTCTGTCACCATTGCGTCCGGAGGCAGAACAACCTCAAATGACTTGGGACTCCACTGCGTCGTCGGCGGCGAGCTGGTGTTGTGCACGAAGTAGCGCTCGTTCACCTTGAGCTGGCCGCTGGGGTCTGTCTCGGCTTCAATCACGTCGGCCTCGATAAACACGCCCTGCACCTTAGCCGCTACGTCGAAGACCGGAATGTCGCCAGGCGCTCCGCCCTGCGGCGCAGCGATAAAGTATCCCGCACCCTGGTGCGTTACGCGGATCAGATAAGGACCGCTTCCCGGCGCGTCAAGCGCGTAGTGACCGTGGGCGTCAGTGGTTGCGTGAGCCACTTCGCCCATGCCGGCCTGCACATCCAGCATCACTACCTGGTCGTTCGCGGCGGGCTTTCCTGTCGTCTTGTCGGTTACCGTGCCCGTCACCTGCGCAGCGTGTGCCAGGGCTCCCGCAAACAGCAGAGCGGGCATCAAGGTATATCGCATCAGTCTCATTCTCATTGCGTGTCGGAATTCCTTTGTTGGTGCACCGTATCTTCGAATAATTTCAAACAACGGCAATTCTCAGGCTTGTTGCAACCGGTCGATCTCCGCAAGCAACTCGGCCGTTTCTTTTTCCAGCAGTGCGCGCTGCGCCTGAAAATCCTCTTCAGGATATTTGCCGGCACGGTGTTCGAAGTTCAGATCGCGCAGATTTTCGTAGAGCTGCTCTTTGCGTTCGAGCAGAAAATCGAGGCGCGTCTTCTCCCTTTGGCTGGCGAAGGCATTTTCCGGCCAGAAGGTGTAGACCATGAGTGTAAACAGCAGAAACATCCCCGCGATCAGCCCCTGTGTCTCGGTCATGGCTAAAATCCTCCCTCAGCGCCGGTCTCGCGGCGAATCCGCTCGATGCGCTCCTTCTCTTCCGGACTTGCCGTCGCTAGATCATTGCTTGCAGCTGCTCCGGCTCGCACACCCGAGGTGCCCGACCAGCGCCGCACAAGCAGGATTGTCCCCAGCAGCGCTGCGGCAAACACAGCGAAGGGGGCGATCCAGGCCACCAGGTCGAATCCCTGTGTGCGCGGCGCAGCCAGCACCGTTGCGCCATATTTGGCGGCGAAGGCGTCGAGGATCTGCTGGTCGGTTTGACCGGCTGCGACGGCAGTGCCTAACGTGGCAAGCTCCTCTCCTCGCGAGGGGCAGCCGACATGATCGCACTCACCCAATAGTTGCGCGCAGCCGCAGGTACACATCAGCCTGTGCCCGAGATTGTCGATGCGTGCGCTCGAGTCGGAAGCGCCAAGGCTGAAGCAGACGGCGATGGCTAACAGCGAGGCCTGTGCAGAGCGCATCCAAGATGAGCGGCGCAAAAGGGAACCCATCAGTCGCCCCCTTTGAGCACCGGCTCGGGAGCAACGGATCGGGCGGCAGGCGCGCGCAGCGCCGCAACTGCCGGGCTCAGGCTCGGCGTCAGCGCTACAAACGTGCCCAGCACCATGATGACCAGTCCTGCCCAGATCCAACCCACCAGTGGGTTCAGGAATGCCTTGATGATTGGCCGGCCTGTGTCCGGATTGGTGCCTTCATACACAACATAGAGATCCCAGGTGGGCACAGAGTGAATCGCCACCATAGTCTGCGGCTGGTCGCCGCCGCCCAGATGATACGCGCGTTTCTCCGGCGTCATCTCGAACAAGGGCTTGCCATTCTTCGTGACATCGAGCAATGCGTACTCGGAGTCGTAATTCGCATTCGAGTCCTGTGTGAAGCCGGTGCACTCGAGCGTATAGGGCCCGATGTGCATCTTGTCGTGCAGGCCCATCTCGGTTTCAACATTGCGGTTGAAGGCCGACCCGGCCAATCCCACCACAACGACCACCACACCGATGTGCACGATGTATCCACCATAGCGCCGCGTGTTGCGCCGCGTCAGCAGCCAGGTCGCCGAAAACAGATCGCGGCCCGTCTGCCGCGTGATGACATGAGCTCCACGCAGGAATTCGGTGAGTACGGCGGTGAATACGGCCACGCCTACTGAGAAAGCCACCAGTGCATAGAAATTTCCCGACGAAAATGCGCCATTCACCCACGGCCGCACACCCACGCCCAGACACACGATTGCAGTCGACCAGAGCGCAATCACGGGCAGAACGAAATTGCGCCGGATGCTTTTGAACGAGGTCGCTCGCCAGGGCAGCAGCGGGCCTACTCCGGTGAGGAACAGCAGAAACAGTCCGATCGGCACGGCCACGCGATTGTAGAACGGAGCCCCCACCGTGACCTTGCTGCCCTCGACATACTCCGAGAGGATCGGAAACAGCGTGCCCCAAAGAATCACAAAGCAGGCCGTGAGCAGAACGAGATTATTAAAGAGAAAGCTCGATTCGCGGCTCACCAGCGATTCGAGATGGTGTTCGGTCTTCAGGTGCCCGCGCTGGTAGATGTAGGTAAAGATGCAAACCGCAAGCACAATGCCCATGAAGACGATGAACCATGTGCCGATCGAGGACTGCGCAAAGGCGTGTACAGAACTCACCAGTCCCGCGCGGGTGAGCAATGTGCCCAGCATGGTGAGCAGAAAAGTGGAGAAGATGAGCCACACATTCCAGCTCTTCATCATGCCTTTTCGCTCCTGCATCATCACTGAATGCAAAAACGCCGTGCCGGTGAGCCATGGCATGAAGCTCGCGTTTTCCACGGGGTCCCAGCCCCAGTAACCGCCCCATCCCAGTACGGCATAGGCCCAATGCATGCCCAGGAAGATGCCGCAGGTCAGAAACAGCCATGTGACCATGGTCCAGGAGCGGGTGATGTGGATCCATTTTTCACCGGGATAACGCATCATCAGCGCGCCCAGCGCGAAGGCGAAGGGAACCGAGAAGCCCACGTAGCCCAGGTACAGCATCGGCGGATGGATGACCATCTCCGGATACTGGAGCAGCGGATTAAGGCCATTGCCGTCTTGAGGAATTACGCCCTTGAGCAGGGCGAACGGTGGCGCGGCAAAGTTCAAAATGAGCAGAAAGAACACCTGCACACCGGCCAGGATGGTTCCCGCGTAGGCATAGAGTTTCACGTCCGTCTTGTGGCGAAGCCGCAGCACGAACCCGTACGTGCCCAACAGCCAGGCCCATAACAGCAAAGAGCCCTCCTGCCCGCTCCACATCGCCGCGAACTTGTAGGGAGCCGGCAGGGCGCGGTTCGAGTGCTCCATGATGTACGTGATGGAAAAGTCGTTCGCGAAAACCGACCACACCAGAGCAAACGCAGCCGCAGAGACCGCGAAAAAGCCCGCGATGCCTGCCCGCCGCGCGGTATCTGCCAGCCGTTCCGGAGAGATACGAGCCGGCTGTCCTGTGGCAATGAGCCGCAGCGCTATCGTTCCCGCAAACAGGTTATAGGCGGCCAATGCCAATGCGATCAAAAGCGCGAAACTGCCAAATGCTGCCATTTAGGACTCCAGGATGATTCTCGCACCGGAGGTTCGAGGTTATTCTCAATCTATGATAGGCGTTTGGCGTGGGATCTGGCTCACACCTGGGGTGAAGACGGAGATTTTCGGAACAGCTTTCCGGCATGTAAGCCCTGAGTAACAAACGAATGACCAGCCCCGGCGGCGTTTCCCCTCGCGTTTGACCCTATCCTTACGTCTAACTAGACTTGGAGTCAGGGCATCTCTCATGGTTTCGAGTCCATTTCGCCGGTTTGCGCTGGTCCCAGTGCTTTGTTGCTGTCTTTGGGCCGTTTTTCCCTCCAAGCCCGTTGTTGCTCAGTCACAAAGCAGCTCTTCGAGCAGCCAGAGCTCTTCTTCCGGGCAGGCCTATACGCAGGAGAAAACGCCGTCTCTCATTGATCCGGCTGGACCTACGATCTCACTTATCAGTTCGGAACCAGTGTTTATCATGGCGGCAGCGCTGAACGCCTGCGGCTACGACGAGGGCCTGCAAGATAGCGCTCCTGTCCGTAAGCATGTACGGGACGAGATCGACCAGGCGCTGGCCAAAAGCGAAGACGCCCGCGCCAAACGCGATGCGTTGTGCCTCTACATCGCGCAGCACAAGATAACGGGCACAGAGAAGGACATCTCGCAGTACATCTCGCTGGCACTGTACCTGACGTCCCCGCCGGAGATGGAGATTACTGCAGACCTGACGGAGATGCCACCCGACGCGACCCAGGTTGCGGAGGTCGTGCCGATTCTCAAGGCTTTCACCGCCGCCGTCGATCTCCACGGCATCTGGCTTACGGTGCACCATACCTACGATGACGAGGCGGACAAAGTGCATGATCCGCTGTCACAGATGATCGTCTCGACGAACCTTTACCTCAAGATGCCGGCCTCAACCTACGACGGCCGGCGGTTCATTGTGGTTATTGAGCCGATGCTCTCGCCGAGCGTAGTGAATGCTCGTATCTATGGCACCGACTACGTAGTCGTGGTTTCGCCGGTTGAGGGCAAGATCCGCATGACCGATGTGCGCCACATCTATCTGCACTACGTCATCGATCCTCTGCTTCTGGCTCGGGCTAATGCGGTCGATCGCACGCAGCCGATCCTCAAAGAGATACGCGACGCCCCTCTCGAGTTCCGGTACCGCTCCGATACGGTTCCCCTGACCATCGAGTGCCTGATCAAGGCAATCGAGGCGCGGACCATGGATACTGGCGTGCCGATTTATAAAATTCCTACGAATATCGATCGCTCCGAACTGCCCCGCTACGAGCACGAACGGCAGGTTTCTCTCGAGAAGGCAGAGGCGGTGCGCGTGGCCACGGTCCAGCACGATATGAATCAGGGCTTCGTGCTCACACAGTATTTCTATGAGCAGATGATCCAGTTCGAGAAGGATCCGGCCAGCCTGAAAGACACGATCGGCGAAATGGTCTACAGCATGGACGTGGACCAGCAGGTGCATCGCGCACGCAACACCACCTTCGACAAGGAAGCCGATGAGGACGTCCTGCAGCGCAGCCAGCCGCGAAAGCTCGCAGGGCTCGATCTGGCCGAAGCCAAGTTGTCGGCCGGCGATGTCGCAGCGGCCAGCTCAATTGCGCAAAAGGTGCTCGCATCGCAGACAGATACCGTTCAATCGACCGCCGATTGCGCCCGCGCCCACTTCATCATGGCGCGCGTCGACCTAATGACGGCAAAACCGGATCAGGCTGTGGACGAGTTCCAGAAGACACTGGCCACGAGCAAGGAACAGCGGCTCCTCTCCTGGTCGCATATCTATCTTGGACGGATGCTCGATCTCGAATGCAAGCGGGACGAAGCGCTGGCCGAATACCAGGAAGCGTTGGCTGTGCGTGATGGACAACAGGACACGCGGCTTGCGGCTGAACGCGGCGTGAAAACGGCATATGTAATACGGGGCCACGAACACGATTGCGACGACTCGGATGACAATCCTCCCGGTGGAAACAACCCACCCTCGGGCGGACAGGCCAACGCCGCTCCGGCAGGTGCGCAACAGGAGGGGACCGGCAAGCCGCAGTAGTGTGCGCAGCCTCTCCCATGCTTTTGCGCATCGAACCGAATGAGCTGTTTTTGCGAACTGCGGCGCCCTGGAGTCATTCTGTCGGATTCCGGATGCAGGCGAGGCGCGCATGGAAGCAGCTCTGAAGGAACTGGAAGCCGCACTGGGGCACGAATTTGCACGGCCGGAACTGCTGGTGCACGCGCTCACGCATCGTTCGCTGGCCAACCAGCTTGCACACGAGGCCGGTGTCGTCGATGGGGCTGCCTCGGGCGACAACGAACGGCTCGAATTTCTGGGAGACGCCGTGCTCAACCTGGTCGTGGCCGAAGCCCTCTTCGCCGCGCATCCGGAGTGGCGTGAAGGGGAACTAACCCGTATGCGTGCGCAGCTGGTCAGCCGGCAGTACATGGCGAGCGTGGCCACGAGAACCGATATAGGCAGGCATCTGCGGTTGAGCCGCGGCGAGGAACGCAGCGGGCTGCGCAACAAGAACACGGTGCTTTCCAACGCCATGGAAGCGGTAATGGGCGCGCTGTTTCTCGATGGCGGACTGAAGCCCGTGCGAGCGTTCGTGCGTACCCATGTGCTGGGTGAGGCTGCCGAACAACTCGCGCAAGAGCTCCGCTCCGGTGCGGCGCTGGGCAACTACAAGTCGGCGCTGCAGGAGCGGCTCCAGGCGGTTCGGGCAGGCACGCCCGTCTATCGCGTGAAGAGCGAGAGTGGACCGGATCACAGGAAGCGCTTCCTCGTGGAAGTCCGCATCAAGACGGCAAGCGGCGAGCCGGACCAGCCTCTAGCGCGAGGTTTGGGCAGCACCAAGAAACACGCGGAGCAGGATGCGGCGAGGCGAGCTCTCGAACGGCTGGCCTCGGGAGCAATCACATTGTCCTCGCCGGACGCCCGGAAGGAGGAGCACGCCGCGCAATGAGCACGCCAGTAGAACTGCCGGTGAAGCCTCTGTCCCAGATTGCGTTGGTCCGTCTGCATCTGCCCACGCTGCCCGAGGCGCTTGCTTCGCTGCTGCGGACCATAGTGGTAGCGCTCTTTCTACTCACCTTTGTTCTGCAGCCGCTTCTTATTCCGTCAGAGAGCATGGAGCGCACCCTTCTCGTTGGCGATTTTCTGCTCTTCAACAAGCAGGTGTATGCGCCCTCGAGCGCGATGAGCCGTTGGCTGATGCCGTATCGTCCGGTCGAGCGTGGCGACATCATCGTCTTTCATCACCCGAAGCCGCCGTTGCTGGTGAAGCGGGTCATCGGCCTTCCGGGCGACCGGTTGCGAATTCAGGATGGGCGGGTCATCGTCAATGGTGTCCCACTCGATGAACCGTACGCAGCCTTTGAGCCGGCTCCGCCCAACGACTTCCGCGATAATTTCCCCGCCAAAATTTATACGGATCCGCAGGTTGATCCCGACTGGTGGCGCCAGATGCAGAGCCTCACGCGCAATGGTGAGCTTGTGGTGCCGCCGGGAGAGTATTTCGTGCTCGGCGACAACCGCAACCACAGCAGCGACTCACGCTATTGGGGATTCGTGCCCCGGCAGGCGATCGTCGCGCGGCCTCTGGTGATTTACTTTTCGCTTACCAGGCCGTCCTCCACCGATGTGCAGCAGGCGGCGGATGATAGACTCGGACACGAAAGGGAACTCGCGGTAAGGCTTACGGGATTTGCGCGCTGGAGGCGCATCTTCCAGGTGGTGCACTGATTCCATCGAGCAGCCGGCTGGAGCAGGATCGGCGGATCTCCCGCGAAGAGCAACAGGATGACGACGAAGAAGACGCTGGCCACCAAAGAGCTGCCCGAAGTACGTCCGGACCGAACTCCCCTGGAAAAGCCCCAAAGTCTTCCCGGAGAAAGAGTGGAAGAGACTCCCTACGAGGCGGTAGCCAGCATCTGCGGCGTGCTGGTGGTGGGTCTCTTCATCCTTACGTTCCTCGCCCAGAACTTTGTTATCCCCTCAGGGTCGATGGAGAAGACTCTCCTGGTGGGCGATCACCTCGTCGTCGACCGCATCACGCTCGCTCCGCCCACGAAGTGGATGCCGTTGGTGCGCTATCGCGAGCCGCGGCGCGGCGATGTGATCGTGTTCATCAAGCCGGTGGCCGAGCCAGATCCAGACGCGGAAGGCAAGCCGCAATATCTGTTTCTGGTGAAGCGGCTCATCGGCGTGCCGGGTGATCATATCCACCTGCGCAATGGCATTGTGATCGTCAATGGCGTGGCCCAGGCCCAGCCGCACGCGCAGCCCACGACGCCGGAAAACCATCAGGACTTTCTCGACGAGTTTCCCTCTGTGCCCCCGTGGCCGCAGCCGGGCGGCGCAACCGAAAGCTGGGCGGTCGACTTTCCCAATCACATCGTGGACGGCGACCTGGTCGTGCCTCCGGGCCAGTACTTCATGATGGGCGACAACCGGCACGACAGCCTCGATTCGCGCTTCTGGGGATTTGTGCCCCGGGCAAATATCGTGGGCCGACCGCTGTTCAATTACTGGTCGTTCGAAACGCCGGAGTCACAGTACGAACAGACCGGGCTCGGCAACCGTCTGGCATGGATGAGCCATGTAG
>JASHVE010000116.1 GCA_030039675.1 Acidobacteriaceae bacterium
GCAAAGTTGTAATCCGGCGGAGGCGAAGGCGTTGACCATTCGAGCGTCCACGCATCCCACGGATCGTTGCCCGCCTCCTTGCCGTGCAGGTAGGAATCAATCAAGTTCCAGGCAAAGATTAGAACTGCTATTCCCTGGATCCAGCCACCCACGGAAATCAGGAAGTTGAGCGTGTTCCATCCGCGGTCGGGTAGGTAGGTATAGATCGAGCGCGGCATGCCCAGGAAACCGACAAAGTGCATGAGGTCAAACGTGACGTGGAAACCGATGAAGAACAGCCAGAAGTGCCATTTGCCCAGCCTTTCGCTCAACATGCGCCCGGTCACCTTGGGATACCAGTAATAGAACGCGGCAAAGATGCAGAAGATGAAGGAGCCGGTCAGTGTGTAGTGAAAATGCGCGATCACGAAGTAGGAGTTGTGCAACTGCCAGTCCCACGGCGCAACGGCGAGCATGATGCCGGTGAGTCCGGCGCAAAGGAACTGGAAGACGAACGCGGTGCAGAAGAGCATGGGCGTCGCGAAACGAATGTGACCGCCCCACATGGTCGCAATCCAGTTGAAGATCTTGATGGATGTGGGCACGCCGACCATCATCGTGGAAAGAACGAAAAACGTGTTGCCCACCGACGTCATGCCTATGGTGAACATGTGGTGCGCCCACACCGTAGTGCTCACAAAGGCGATGCCGACCGAGGCCGCAACCATGGCCGGATAACCGAAGATGGCCTTGCGCGAGAATACGGGGATGACCTCGCTGGCAATGCCGAATGCAGGCAGGATCAAAACGTACACCTCGGGGTGCCCGAAGATCCAGAAAAAGTGCATCCACACGACGGGCGCACCGCCGGCCTGTGCGTCGAAGAAGTGAGCCCCGAGATAGCGATCGATGACCAGCATCACCTGCGCGGCGGTGAGGGGCGTGATCGTGATGAGGGTGAGCCCGCTGGTGACCACCATCAGCCACACGAACAGTGGCATGCGTAACAGCGTCATACCGCGGCAGCGCATCGAGAACGCAGTGGCCAAAGTATTGATGGCTGCGCCGAGCGTGCCGAAGCCCATCGCGATCAGCGAGAGCGCCCAGTAGTCGGTGTTGTGGCCCGGCGAAAACGCCTTAGCGGTAAGCGGCGCATAGGCCCACCAGGTGACATCGGGCGCACTGCCCATACCGTAAAGGCCGAAGCCGCCGATGAAACTGAAATAGAGGAGCAACCCGCCGAAGGCCGACAGCCAGAAGCTGAATGCGTTGAGCCGCGGGAAGGCCATGTCGCGCGCGCCGACCATGAGCGGAACCAGATAATTGCCGATGCCAAATATAATCGTCATGCCCACCAGGAAGACCATGGTGGTGCCGTGCATTGTGAAGAACTCGTTGAAAAGTTCCGGCGAGAGAAAGTGATTGTTCGGGACCGCAAGCTGAATGCGAATGGCCATCGCCTCTCCCCCCGCGACGAGCAGGAAGAACAGGGCATAGACGATATAGAGAATGCCGAGCTTTTTGTGATCGACCGTAATCACCCAGCTATGCAGCCACTCAAGGAACGTTCCCTTGGACGGATACGCTTCGCCCAGCGGGCCGGAAATCGGTAAGGTCTGGTCTGCCATCGTCTTCCTTCAATCAATGCAAGGTTGAAAGGTACGCTACCAGCTCGTTGATCTGCTCATCGCTCAACTGCATGGCGGGCATCAGCGCCCCGGGTTTGAACTGGTTCGGATCCCGGATCCATGCGCGCAGGTTGTCCGGCGTATTGGTCGCTGCACCGGAGGCAATCGTCGCCCGGCTCATCAGGTGCGTCAGATCCGGTCCGAACGTTCCCTTGGCCACGGTGCCCGTCACCGTATGGCAGTTCATGCACGCCTGCGTCTCAAAGACATGCCGTCCTGCGGCCACCTTCTCATCCTGCACGCCTGGCTGCTGCTGATTCTTCACCCACGCAGCAAACTGGTCCGGTGTATCGACGTATACGCGGAGCAGCATCAAAGCGTGCTCCACGCCGCAGAATTGCGCGCATTGCCCGACGTAAAGGCCCGTGTGCTGCGGATCAAACCACAGTTGATTGGGATGATTGGGAATCAGATCGGTTTTGCCGGCGAGCTGGGGAACCCAGAAGCTGTGATCCACGTCCGCCGACAGAAGCCGCAGGTACGTGGGCTCCGGCAGCGCCGACGAGCTCACAGGCACATGCAGTTCGTTGGCCGTGACAATCCCGAGCTGCGGGTAGCGGAACTCCCACCAGAATTGATGGCCGACCACCGTCACATTGAGTGCCGACTTGGGCTCGGGTGCATCCTGGATAGCAAAGATCATGCGCGCGGTAGTGAGGAACAGTACCACCACGATCAGCACCGGGATGACCGTCCATGCCAGCTCTACCTGCGTGCTTCCGTAGACCTGCGCCGGCTCATGCTCGGCATCCGTGCCGCGCGCCCGGTACCTGATGATGACGTACGTGAGCAGTCCGGCGACAACAGCAAAAATCGTGCCGGTGATCAGCAGCACGAAAAGCGAGAGCCCATAAATCTCATGCGCTGGCGTGGAGTCCGGCGCCCAAATGCTCGGTGTCGTCTGCGGGCCCTGAGCAAGGGCTGCTTGCGCGCCGGCGCAAACGCAGAAAAACCAGAAAATCGCGGATCGAACTGATGAAAGACTTCGCCTTCGCCGCATAGTTCTCAGCTTTCGTTCTTGGTTATCATTTGCATCGGGCAAAGCCAACCGAAATCACCGATGCGTAGATGCGCGTCCGTACAGAAGCCAACTCGTCGACCGGATGCCCGCATGTCCAGCGCACGCTTTTCAGCTTGGATGCCCGCAGGTGAACGTGGATGCGCTTTTTAAAAGCAATTTCTCAAGCCGATTATAGCGCGGCGACTTCTCCCGTGAGCACCCGGCGATACAGCAACATATCGCAGTATGATTCAGCACCTCCCAAATCGGCATCAGCTGCAACCAATCGCAGGATCGAAAGATCGGTTCAGCGAACCGCCGCAAGCGTATTTCCGCCTGTGCCGATGCGATCACTTCGGCTCGCCGTACGGAACCTCTCTGGGATCGCTCACCGTCGCGTCGGTAAACACTGGCGCTGTTCCGTCCGCAGTGTGAATCTTGTTGTCGGCGAGGCGCCAGTTCTTTGCGTTGGCAATGGCTCCTGCGGTAGCTGCGTCGATGTCGAGATGATCGAGACGAAAATCGTCGAGCGTGGCATTCGGATACGCGCTCACTTCAAATGCTCGCTTTGCGCCCGTGGCCTTGATGTTCCAGATGTGAACATCGTGAAAATGCGGTAATCCCTCGTCGGCGGGAACCTTTGTCGTGAGCGTGATCCAGTACGGCGGAACATCCTTCATCCCCTCCGGCAGCGTGGCATAGCTGTAACTCGGATTCCAGTTCATCGTGATGTGAATCGGTATCGCCACCCCTTCGAGCGTGAGATCGTGAATGCGGATATTCTCGGCGAATCCGCCGCGCGTGTGCGCCGATTTGAACAGCACTCCCGAAGGCACGCCGCTCTGGGCCGTAATGTTATACGCCTCGATATTGCGGAATCCTCCCGAGGTCTCGCTTCCGATCGTGACTGCGGCTGCGCCGTGACGAACGATAGAGTCGCGCAGGACAATCTCTTCCGTAGGCCGGTTCACCCGCAATCCATCCGCGTCGCGGCCCGCCTTCAGGCACAGCGCGTCGTCATTCACGTCGATGTCCGCATGCTCTACAAGAACCTTGCGCGAAGAATCGATGTCAATGCCGTCGGTGCTCGGCCCGCGCCCGCCTTCGTTATTGCGGATCACCACCCCATCCACGTGCACATCGTGCGAATACAAAATCTGCACCGTCCAGAACCCTGACCGCTTGAGCTCGATTCCGCCGCCCACCTCAACGTTCGATGAACTCTGGATCAGCATCAGCCGCGGCCGGCGGCAGTCGTAATCGGCGGCCCAGCGCAGACCCTTCGGCTCGTAGCTGGCGCGCAGATCCCAATACGACTTCCACCAGACAGGCCCATCGCCGTCGATCGTTCCCTTCCCTGTGATCTTCACGTCGTGCTGATCGCGCACATTGATCAGCGCCGAAGGCCAGCTCATTTCGATGCCCGCAATCCGCGTCGGTAGCATCGGATAATCATTCAGGCTTTCCGAGCCGATCAGTGTTGCACCCTCGGGAAGATCGAGAGTGACTCCGGATTTCAAAAACAAAGAGCCGGTCCGATACAGTCCGGGCTGTAGGCTGACTGTGCCGCCCGCCACGGCCGCCGCGTCGATAGCCTTTTGAATCGCAATCGTGTCCAGGTTCTTGCCGTCGCCCTTCGCACCGTAGTCGTTCGCAAGAAAGACCGTCCGCGCCGAGCCGGCAGCGCTCGCGCAGAAGATTACCGCCATAGCGAGGCAGGCCGCGCTTCGTCGCACCCTCTTCATCCGCCGTCCTGTCTTTATCGTGGAAGAATCGGCGCGGTTTACCAGGCGTGCACAGCCAGGATCGACGGCGCACCGCTCTTTCCATCGATCACACTGGTCTTCAACACCACTTCGAGATTCCTGTTCCCGAAACCTGCGCCCAGTTGTTGCTGGAGCAGATCCAGGTAGTGCGGGCTTGTGGCAAACTGCGCGGCCGTCTCCGTCCCGTTACGGCCTATCCCGGCAAGAGCTACCACCCAGGCGTCAATCGTCGGATCGTGAAACCGGGCGACGACTGCGTAATCATCCGCGCTCGAGTACGGCAGCGAACGGTCCCGTTGCCAGTTGCGCGCAGGCTGCATCCGGTCAAGGATAATTTCCTGCGGCTCCGGCGCAAAATGAAACCGCAACGGATCGAGCAGCCGAAGCGTCCATTGATTGTTGTATGCGCCCAGCAAAATCACTGGATGTTCGCGTAGTTCGGTCAGCGGGGTCGAGGCCGAGAAAATGAGCTGCGATGTGGCCCCTGAGCGCACCGCCACGCTGCTCACTTCGGCGATCGCCGACGCAATCTGCATGGAAACGAAGGTGTAGTCGAGATCCTTGCCCGCAGTCGTCACGCCGGAATAATTGTTCCGCGCAAATACGCTGCTTCCCGTGCAGATCTCGATGGCGCGGGAGTCCACCAGAACCGGAGCCCAAAAGGCATCCACTGCTGACTGTGGGGGCGCGCTGTGCGCCTTCCACCACCACCCCCCGCCGGCTGTGACAACCACCAGGGCTGCAACCAGCCATGGCATCCAGCTATGCCTGTGCGGCGTAATCTGGGGGCGCGCCGGATCAGCCGCTGTGTGCGCTCGCGGCGCCGGCGGAACATGTTGCGGCTGCACGACGTCTGGAACTGTCGCGGCGGAAGGAGCGGCAGCAGCTGGCTCCGGAAACGTCGCTTCGAGATCGTTCTTTGCGACGCCGTGCTCTTCACTGTACCCGCGTTCGTAGCAGAATTCAGGGATGTAGGAGCCGACCGGCAACGAGATACGGATGTTCGAGTCAGAGCCGGGCCCCGAGTAGTAGAGCAGTAACCGTTTGCGCACCTCGCCCGCCGTGTAGCGCACAATTGTATCGGTGTTCGTGTCGTAGGTTGCCGGTCGCTGAAAGACCTCCACCCCGAGCGTTCGCTCTTTCAAAAGCTCCGATCTTCCAGCCAACGTGTTCCTGACGATGTATTCGAGGAAAGCCGGATAGCGCTTGCTGTTACAGAACTGGGGGCTCGCTAGAATGGAATGCATCTCGCGCAGGACTGCTTCTTTCTCCTCGCGGGTTTGCGGATGCCATACGTAGCTTCCTGAATGGGCTCGATTCATTGGCTGTTCAAGCATACTTGAGAGGCTATGGGGATGCAATCGCGTTTAAAACGTCGCTAAGGCGTCAAAATAACTCCCTTTAAACAAACGCTTTTCTCAAAGTTCCCGTGTCAAACGGTGAGTCACTTGCCATCTCTGGCTCGACCCCTGCTAAAAATGCGGGATTAATTATTAACTTGGCTTTGTTCTCGTGCCCTGGCGCTTCAGTTGTAAGAAAACGGCAGTCGGTTCACGGGAAGAACTAGCAAGGACATTTAATTCGCGCTTTGACAGAAAAACAGCCGTCCCGCCGGATTGAACGTCTGCACCGAAGGATTCGAACGCAGTAATCCAACCGGGTTTCTTTAGGAGGAAGGAATGAAAGGTTTGGCCAGATACTTGACGCGCATCTTATCTCAATCTCGAACGCCGATGATCGCCTTTGCCGCGACGATCGGGATCTCCCTGTTCAGCCTGACCGCTATAGCTCAGAGCGGCGCCGGCTCCATCCAGGGCACCGTGACCGATCCTACCGGCGCCGTCATCCCAGGCGCACTGATTCACGTCGTGAACCAGGCTACTGGAGTAGCGGTAGACACGAAATCCAACACGGTGGGCTTCTATCAGGTCCCGGATCTGTTCACAGCCACCTATGAAATCAGCATCACGGCTCCGGGCATGAAAACCTACAAGGCCACGCTTGAGTTGCTCGTGGCCCAGAATGCCGTCATCAACGCGGCCATGACCACCGGGTCCGTAACCCAACAGGTCGAGGTAACCTCGAATACCGTTGAGCTGACCAACACCGAAAACGGCATCGTGAGCTCAACACTCGAGAATCAACGCATTAATCAACTGCCCATCAACGGCCG
>JASHVE010000117.1 GCA_030039675.1 Acidobacteriaceae bacterium
GGTTCTACGGCGATTCCTGAGCAGGTGTATCCTCGCGGAGACATTACCAGGTCGTCGGCTCCCTGTTGGTCCCACCCCAGCGACAAAGACCAATCGCTGGGGACCCCGGGTTGGTCGCGTCGACTTGAAGATATCGGTTTCAGGGCACAGCAAGTCAGGAATCGCTATAATCGCGCCGCAAAGGAAAAACCAAATGAGAATCAACCGCAGCGGAATTGTCTGCCGCTTGCTCGCGGTCTGTATAGTCCTGATGATCGCCACGCAAGGGTCGAGCGCGCAACAAGGACCTGCGGTGGACATGACGCCGGTGAAGCCGGAGACGGTGGGCTTTTCGTCCGAACGGCTTGAGCGGCTGCATGCGCTGATGCAGGAGACCGTGGACAAGAAGGAGCTCGCCGGGGCGGTGACGATCCTGGCGCGGCACGGGAAGGTTGTAGATTACCGCACTTATGGAGTGCGCGACATGGCCACTGGCGCGCCGATGACGAAGGACACGATCTTTCGCGACTATTCGATGACCAAGCCTGTCACCGGCGTGGCGATGATGATTCTGTACGAGCAGGGCAAGTGGCTGCCCTCGGATTCGATTGCGAAGTTCATTCCCGAGTTTGCGCACCTGAAAGTCTTCAAGGGCTTTGACGGCCAGGGCAAGATGATTCTCGCCGATCCGGATCATGCGCCCACTATGCGCGAGCTGATGACGCACACGGCCGGGTTCACTTACGGCAACGGCGATACGCCGGCGGACAAGATGTACGGCGAGCTGAAGGTACGGCAATCGAAGAATCTGCAGGAGATGATCGACCGGCTGGCTCAGATTCCGTTGATCTATCAACCGGGCACGAAGTGGATTTACAGCCTGTCAATGGATATTCAGGGCTATATCGTCGAGAAGCTCTCGGGCGAGTCGCTGCCGGATTTCATGCGCGATCACATCTTTACGCCGCTGGGTATGAAGGATGCGGGATTCTACGTGCCGGCGGAGAAGCGCGCGCGCTTTGCTACCCTCTATGAGAACAACGGTCATGGCGGGCTGGAACCGGATACGACCAACGGCAGCGGTATGGGCGATTACTCCGCGCAGCCCACGATGCCATCCGGTGGCGGCGGCTTGGTCTCAACGGCCGAGGATTACTACCGGTTTGCGCAGATGCTTGGCGGCAACGGCGAACTCGATGGCGTGCGAATTCTCGCGCCTTCTTCGGTGCGGCTGATGAGCGCAAATCACGTGCCGCAGAATCTCCTTACGGGGGAATTCGGCATCGGACTGCAGCAGCTTCGGCCGGGCTTTGGCTACGGCTACAACTGCGCAGTGCTTTACGATCCGCTCGAGGCGAACCTGCCCGACGGCAAGGGCACGTTCTTCTGGGATGGCGCGGCGGGCACGTGGTTCTGGGTTGACCCGACGAACGACATTGTGTTTGTAGGCATGATTCAGCGGCTGCGCGGCGGAGCGACCAACGTGGAGTACCTGAGCCGCAGCGCGGTCTACCAGGCGCTGGTGGATCCGGCGAAGTGAGGAAGCTCACTCCGATGCGGCGATGGCTTCGGCGATCCGGTCGACGGCCTGCGCTTCGGCGTCGCTGCCGGGCCTGCGGCCGTTGATGAGAATCGAGAAGGCCAGCGTCTTTCCGCTCGCTGCCGTGAGATAGCCGGAGAGCGCGTTCACTTCTTCGAGGGTTCCGGTCTTGGCCCACATCTTTCCCTTCAGCGGAGAGTTCTGGAAGCGGCCCTGCAGGGTTCCGTCCACGCCGGCCACCGGCAGCGTGTTGCGCCACGCCGGGCCCCACGGTTGACGGGTAGCGTAGGTGAGCAGGCGGGTGAACGCGCGCGGAGCGATCCGGTCGTCCGGGCTCACGCCCGAGCCGTCAAAGAGGAAAAAGTCCTTGTCGTCGATGCCGGCGTCGGTCATAAACTGCCGCACGACGCGCGTACCTTGTTCCAGGCTGCCATCTGTGCCCTCCACCTTGCCCAGTAGGCGCAGCAGCAACTCCGCGTGCAAGTTCTGGCTGGTTTTGTTGGTGACGGCGATGTCTTCGGCGACGGGCACCGAGATGCGCGCAGCCAGCACACGGCGGTTTTCCACCGGGGCCGATATGGTGGTGAGGGTCGAGGGCTGGAGCTTGAGCGGCTGCGCCCGTTCGCCGGCAAAATCGCCGGTGCCGTTGGCGTACCTGTGCCGCGACTCTGCCCCTCCGGAAACGAGGATACCCCGGGCGAGGAGCGCCTGCCTGAATGCCTGGGCGGTGAACTGGGCCGGGTCCTCGATGGCCATGTTGACGCGGAGCCCGTGCTCGGGGGCTGTGCCCCAGGCACGAACCATCATCGCTCCGGGGAGGCGTTCCAGGCCTGGATGAGCGGGCGCACCGGCGGGGACCGGTGCCATGGTGTTGTCGATGGTGTAGTAGCCCACGTCGGGCGTCCAGGTGACAGCGGTTGCGCCGGGCGCGGATGCATCCGGTGCGATGGTCAAGCCGACTTCATTGTCGTTGAAGGTGAGCGCGGAAGCGGGCGCGCCGTAACCCCATTGCAGATCGTCCCACCCCCATGCTTTTGCGTAGGGTTGGTCGAGAAAGAAGGTGTCGTCGCCCACCACGTCTCCACTCACGGTGCGCACGCCCGACTCCTCGACTTGCTGGGCGAGAAGGCTCAGGGGAATCATGGCGGCTGTGTTGGGATCAAGGGCCGCAGCCGGAGCTCCCGGTGGCGGCTGTCCCGGTTCTTCATAGGGATAATGCCGCTCACCCAGCGTGGGGTCGCCCACGCCCAGCAGAATCAGGTTGCCGTGCAGGGCGCCGCTGCTGTCCACATCGCCGTCGGCCACGATGAAGGTCGTCCAGGTGAGCGTCTCAACGGGCAGCAGGGCGAAGGCTGCGGCCGTCGTGGTGAGCTTGGCGTTCGAGGCCGGCGTAAACAGCTTGTCCTCGTTGAGCCCGTAGAGCGATTGGCCGTCGAGCGTGGTAACGCTGATGCCGACCTGCGCATGGCTGAGCGCCGGCTCGGCGAGGATAGCCTGGATGCGATCGGCAAGCGTTCCTTGCAACGGCGGGTGCGCAACAGGGCGAGCAGTGTGCCGGGCTTGCGCGCCTGCCCCGGGGTAAGAAGCCATCAGTACCAGCAAGATGCAGGCTGCAAAATGCCGCGGGAAGATCATGCCCGGAGTGTAGCAGGGTACGCAGCGTACCATCGAAGATGTGAGTGAGAAGAGAGGCGCGGCAACCTGGCGGCTCCGCACGCGCACGCTCGAGTTGGGTGCGCGCACGCTCATTATGGGCGTGGTGAACATTACGCCCGATTCCTTCAGCGACGGCGGTTTTTTTCTGGCTTTGGACCAGGCCATTGCCCACGCACTGCGGTTACTTGACGAGGGTGCGGATCTGCTTGACCTGGGCGCTGAGAGTACGCGGCCCAGTTCGCGCGCCGGCGGCGACGCTCCGGCGGTGAGCGCCGAGGAAGAACAGGCGCGCCTGCTGCCGGTCTTGGAAGGTATTTTGCGTGTCCGACCGGATGCGATTCTCTCTGTCGACACGTACAAGGCGGAGACAGCGCGCGCCGCGCTGGTAGCGGGCGCGGAGATCGTCAACGACGTGAGTGGTTTTCTGTGGAGCCCAGCGATGGCGGCGGTGTGTGGAGAGTTGCAGGCCGGGGTGGTGCTGATGCACACCCGCGGACGGCCGGAGGAGTGGCGGACGCAGCCGCAGCTTGTATCGGACGCGCTGCTGGCTATGGTACGGGATGGGCTGGCCGCAAGCCTGAGAGTCGCGCGCAGCAGCGGAATTTCGCCTGAGGCCATCGTTGTTGACCCTGGATACGGTTTCGGCAAGCGCTTTGACGAGAACTACGCGCTGCTGGCCCGGCAGAGCGAGCTGCTCGCACTCGGCTGTCCGCTGCTGGCCGGGGTCAGCCGCAAGTCCTTTCTGGGGCATACGCTGGCGCCGCTATTCGGAGGCAGCGCCGCGCCCGTCGAGGCACGCGAAGCCGCGAGCCTGGCCGCCATGACGGCAGCGATCCTGCAGGGCGTTTCGATGATCCGGACCCACGCGGTGCGTCCCGCGATCGAGGCAGCGCGGATTGCCGACGCCATTCTGGCTGCTTCGTGAGCCCGATTAACCGGTAGAATGGATGGTAGGGCCTTCCGGCATTTAACCCGCGCCCGCTTCTGTTCGATGAAGACTCGCTTCGCCTTCGG
>JASHVE010000118.1 GCA_030039675.1 Acidobacteriaceae bacterium
CGGTGCGGTGGCAGCAACTGCTGAGCCGAGCTGACGAACTGGCGCATGCTGGAGGCTCGCCGCAGATTCGTGGATTCCTCGCAGCTCTGAACGATTGTTGCCGGCATGGCGCGGTGCAAGGCATCGTTCCGCGGACGGTTCCCGATGAACTACTGAAACGATTGGGATCCGATTTGCCGGCGCAGGCACGAAGAATGGTGGACCGGCGCGTCGGATGCTATGCTGCCGCGCTCGAATCGGAGGACATGGAAACGCGCTTGAATGCACTCACGGGGTTGAGCCGGATCGGGCCCGTTGCGCGCAGCGTGGTTCCAGCTTTGATCGCAATGCTTTCCGACCCGGATCCCAATCTTCGTTATGCTGCCCTCGAAACGCTTGCAGAGATTGATCTTGCATCTGAGCCCGCCGTTCGCGCCATCGCGGGCATGTTATCCGATAGCAAAGAGCGAGTTCGGGAACAGGCCGCGTGGATTTTATGCTTTGACGTACCCAACCCGCTTCCCGCCCTGGATGCATTGGTTGCCGCCCTCGAAAAAGCGGAAGGAGACGATCACTACAAAGAACGGATCTGCCAGACACTGGGAAAAGCTGGCCCACGGGCCGCAGCGGCGAAACCAGCGCTGGAGAAAATCCTGGAAGACACATTGCCGCAACATAGCCAATCCCTGCTCCTCGCGGCGGCCGCTGCACTTTGGAAGATCACACAACAGGCGGACCGGGTTCTTCCCGTACTGCAAAGCGTCCTGCAACTCGAAGACACAAGGATGCGCGATTCGGCGGGCCAGTTCCTCGAAGATCTGGGCGACTCGTTCGTTGAGCTGGCACCGGCGCTTCTTCGCCTTTGCCGGGATCCGAATACCGGCACACGCGCTACTGCGGCAAGGTTGTTGTGCCGGAATGCCGGCCAAGCGCGCGAGCAAGTGCAGGAATTGGAAAAGCTTCTTCAGCAGGAAGCCGATCCCGTGGTGAGGATCTGGGAGGCCGCAGCGCTATGGCGCATCAGCATCCGCGATGGAGAGCAGGTCCAAACTATCGTCGACGTCCTTAGGCAAAGCCCGTCTTCCCCAGCCCGCGCTCTGGCCGCAAGCCTCCTTGGACAGATGCATGAGCCGAACCGGTCCAGCACCGCCCTGCAGGACACTCTTCGCAGCGATACGGACGACGAAGTCCGCCTGGCGGCGGTGCTCGCCCTGAAAGAGCTCAAGGTAGAAAGCGCGCTATACGTACCGGCCCTCAAAGAAATGGCGAGTACGTCTGCCGATCCGGGACTGAAGACCAGCGCATTGGAAGCGCTGGGCAAGGTCACCCCCAGCTCTCCTGAAATCCTGGCCGCGATGATCAAAGCGCTGGAAGACACTGAGGTTGCCGTTCGCCACAAAGCTTGTCTCACGCTGCGCGGCATCTCCTCGGGAGAACCAGAGGTCGTTCAGGCGTTCATGCGCGTCTGCCAAATAGATTCAGACAGACACATGCGTGCCTGGGCTGCTGAAGGACTCGGAAGGTTCGAGCAAAAGAGCGCTGCTGCCGTATCCACTTTGCGCGATCTGCTCCGAGACAAAGACATCAGCGTCCGCGTTGCGGCAGCCGGGGCGTTGTGGGACATAGCATCCTTCAGCGACGGAGCAATGCAACTGCTGACGGACGCGCTTCTGCAAGCCGACGAATGGGTCCGGAAATCGGCGCTCGAGGTCCTGGCGAAGATGGGCGATAGCGCCCTACCGGCGTTGCCGGTAATTATTGAAGCGATCAAGGACCCAAACGCTTGGGTCCGGCGGGAAGCTTTGGAAACAATCGCTGCGCTCGGGCCCTCGGCGGCAGCCGCGTCTGGCGCAGTCATTGAAGCCGTCGGCGATAAAGATGATCTCGCCTGCCATGCCGCCCTCAAGGCATTGCCGCGGGTTTCCGCCCCCAGCGCGACGATACTCCCAAAATTGATGGCTTGCCTGGCAGCAACGCGAAACTCTAGTGTTCGAAGAGAAGCAGCCGAACTGATCGGGGAGATTGGTCCATCCGCCGCACAGGCTGTTCCCGAACTTGTCCGGCTTCTGGATGATCCCGACCGATTGTGCCGCCAGGCTGCAGCTGAATCGCTTGGCCAAATGGGTGCGAGCGCAGTAGATACGATTCCGCAGTTGATGGAGGCCCGCCTGAGGCCACGCCGTGTCGACGGCGATCCGTTGATAGCCGATCTTCTGGAATCATATTGGCACGACGCGATCGAAGCGAGTATCTCCGCCATCGCGCAGAGCGCGAATGAAGGAGTCGCAACGGTGAAGGGGTACCTGGCAAAGGTTCCTCCCGCCCAGGTGACGATCGTGATCGGAATCCTCGGCAAAATCGGAACCGGCGCCGCAGCGGCCGTGCCGGAACTTATCGCGCTGACGGCTGGCCAAGCAGACGCCGCTGTCAGCTCCGCGGTAGCTCAAGCGCTGGCCGCGATGTGTGACCGTACGCCGGAGACGATCACCGCTCTCAACAGGATGCTCAATCCAGGAAGCCCGATGGACGTGCGCACCGCGGCAGTCAGGGCGCACATCGAGCTTCACTCCGCAAACAGTGAGACGATCCTGTCCCTCCGGGCGGGTCTAACGAATTCGAACGGAGTGCTCCGTTTAACGTTCGCGGAGGCGCTCTGGATTCTCGGGAACGACACGACCATGGTCTTGCCGGTCATCGAAGAGGCCTTGCGCTCGCCGGAGAGCAGTGTACGGGCGGCTGCTATGTCGTTAGCCGGAAAGATTGGACCGCCCGCCCACGAACTTGCGCCGGCAATTCGCGGATTGGCGGC
>JASHVE010000012.1 GCA_030039675.1 Acidobacteriaceae bacterium
GGGAGGATGGATTCACTGGCAGGAGCAGCCGGAGCTCTCCATCCACGACATTGAATTGGTGCGCGGCGGCGCAAGCGATCTGTATGGCTCAAGCGCCATTGGCGGCGTGATTAATGTTGTGCCGGCGCGGCCGGTTTCGAATCAAGCTGAGCTGAGTTCCAGCTATGGCGGCGAAGGCACGTATGACGACAGCGTGCTGGCGCAAACCAAAGTGGGTGCGTGGGGACTGCTCGGAGCCGGGGGCCTGATCGGCACAGATGGATACATCCAGGAGGCGCCGTATCAGCGCGGGCCGATCGACGAAGCGAGCAATGTGCACAGCCAGAATGCGCTGGTGCTGGTGGAGCGGCAGAGCGGACCGCTGCGGCTCTTCGTGCGCGGGAGCGGATTCAACGACTCGCGCCACAATGGCACGCCTTACCAGTTCAATGCCACGCGGCTTGTTCGCTATGCGACCGGGGCGGACTGGCAGAACGCGCGCAACGAGGCGCTCAATGTTCGCGTGTACGGGTCCGACGAGCGCTACCGGCAGACGTTCTCGAGCATTTCGAATGTTCCTCTCGCCAGCGATCCGACGTGCACGTATCGCTGCAGCGAGATTCCTTCGAAATACTCGTATGTTCCCGACAACGAGCTGGGCGCAGCGGCGCATTGGAGCGAGCCGCTCGGCGCCGGGCTGCTGCTGGTGGCCGGAGCCGACGTGCACGACGTGCGCGTGTGGGACCGCGAACAGAGCTTTGGCTCAAGCACTGCGATTACCAATCTGCACGATCATCAGCGCGATTCTGCCGGATATGTTGAGGGGATGTGGACGCATCGTGCGTGGACGGTGACCGCTTCGGGCCGCATGGATTGGTTCCAGAATTATGACGGCCGGCAGTTCACGTGGAATGGCTCGGAGTGGGTGCTGAGCGCTTCGCAGCCGCCGCAGCTCGGCCAGCGGCTCTTCGATCCGCGCCTGGGTGTCTCGCGCAAGCTCTTCGAACATTGGGCGCTGTCGGCCTCGGGCTTTCGCGCGTTTCGCGCACCTACGCCGAACGAGCTGTATCGTTCCACGCAGGTGGGCAACGAGCTTACCAAGCCGAACGGCAATCTGTTGAGCGAGCGCGCCACCGGATGGGAAGCGGGAATCGCGACGCAGCATAACTGGGGCACGATTCGCTCCAGCTATTTTCTGACGCAGGTCAACCGGCCCATCGTTGCGTTGACCACGAACCCAAACTCGTCTCCCATTTTGCTGATGCGCGAAAATCTTGGGCAGATCGAGAGCCGCGGCGTGTCATTGGACTATGAGTTGGCGCCGCGCCGGTGGATCGTTGTTGACGGCGGTTATCAGTACGCGCATGCCGTGGTCTCGCGCGGCACGCAGGACTACGGCAAATGGATTCCCGAGGTAGCGCGCAACCTGGCCACACTGAACGTGCGTGCCTTCAGGCCATCGCTGGGCACGCTCAGCCTGCAGAGCCGAATGAGCGGCCGCATGTTTGATGATGACGCGAATGTCTATCTGCTGCACGGGTACTTCCGACTCGACGCGTATGGATCGCATGACTTCGGCAGCCGCATTGAAGTGTTTGCGGCGGGCGAGAATCTGCTCGACCGCTCGATCCAGGTATCGGAGACGCCCACTACAACGCTGGGCCAGCCACGCGTGGCACGCGTGGGATTCTTATTCCGCATCGGCAATACGAGCCGCTGATCGCATAGCGTGCGCAGCCTGCGTACGCTGTTCGTGATCGCGCCAATCTCCTAGTTACTTTTGGTGTATAGTCTTTTTTGTTCGGCCTCCGCAACCTATTCGGGCTCGTTGTGTTTCTTCAGGTGTGAGCAGCATGATGCAAGATTCAAGTGCAGCGCAGCCTCACACAAGGGAGAAACATCATGAAGAACATTTCGAAGATCGCATTGGCGGCCATTCTTGCCGTACCCGCCCTGATGGCTGCGCAGACTCCCACTCCAGGAAAGAACGACTGGAACATCAACCAGCGCAAGTACGACCAGCAGCAGCGCATAGCACAAGGTGTGCGTTCAGGTGAGCTCACTGCCGGCGAAACCGCGCGGCTCGAACACCAGGAAGCGGGCATCAACCACGAAGAGCGCGGCATGCGCGGACAGGACAACGGTCATCTGACCCGTCAGGACCGCGATATCATTCATCACCAGCAGAACCAGGAGTCGCGGCGCATCTATCGCGACAAACACAACGATCGCGTCCGGTAGCATAAATCACCGATTGATTTGTTCGAGAGGCAGCCTGCACGGCTGCCTCTCTTTTCTGGTCCCGTAAAATTCTCTAGTGAGCCTTCAATTCGAAACTATTCACGAGACTGCTGCGGGGGGGCGCCGCGCTCAGGTTCATCTGCCTCATCTCACTATCCAAACGCCGGTGTTCATGCCGGTGGGCACCGCCGGCAGCGTGAAAGCCGTGCCGCAGGAGACGCTGGAAGCACTGGGTGCGGAGATCATTCTCGGCAACACGTATCATTTGTATCTTCGACCGGGTCATGAGGCCATCCGGCGCATGGGCGGGCTGCACCGGTTCATCAGCTGGCCGCGCGCCATGCTCACGGACTCAGGCGGATTCCAGGTCTTCTCGTTGAATGAATTGCGCAAGGTTACGGACGAAGGCGTGCAGTTCCGTTCGCATCTGGATGGGAGTTTGCACTCTTTCTCTCCCGAACATTCAGTTGATATTCAAATCGCGCTGGGCGCGGACATCGCGATGGCCTTCGACGAGTGCACCGAATATCCAGCCGACCGCGCCCGCGCCGAAGAGAGCCTGCGCCTGACGATGGCGTGGGCGCGGCGATCGCTCGACCACTTCCGCGCGCACCGCGATGAAGTGGTATGGCGCGAGGAACTCGGCGGCCACACGCAG
>JASHVE010000119.1 GCA_030039675.1 Acidobacteriaceae bacterium
TCAGGGGCTGGAAGCAAGTCGACGCGGCGAAGAACATCTGGGCCGCCAGCGTTCCGGCTAATGCGCCGGCGTCGCGGCAGCTCTATATCGATGGCGTGCGCGCCACTCGCACGCGAGGACGCGTGCCTGTCGGGCTCGCCATGACTACGACGGGATACACAGCGGCGGATGCGTCCATGGCGTCGTGGAAGCATCCCTCCGATCTCGAGTTTGTTTACACGGGCGGCAACTCTGTATGGTCGGAGACGGGAGTCGGCCTCGGCTCCTGGACCGAGCCGCGCTGCCCCGTGGCGAGTGTTGAAGGCACCACGATCACAATGGCTCAGCCCTGCTGGGATAACTCAACCAGGCGCGTGATGTTGCCCAACGGCGCGCGCACGGCAAATCTCGTAGGTCCGATGAGCGTGGGAAAGCAGCCCACCTATGTTGAAAATGCTTATGAGCTGCTAGGTACACCAGGGCAGTTTTATCTTGACCGCACCGCATCAACGATCTATTACACGCCGCGGAATGGTGAAGACCTTGCGACCGCCGATGTGGAGCTGCCGGTGCTCGAGAGTCTGGTTGACGCCACGGGAACGGCCGCCAATCCCGTCCACAATATCGTCTTCTCCGGCATCCAGTTCTCGTATGCCACGTGGCTCAGCCCGAACGGTCCGGACGGCTTCTCTGAGATTCAGGCCGGCTATCAGGTCACCGGTCCCGAAGGTTATTCAAAACAGGGTCTCTGCACGCTTGTGCCCGATGGCGCCTGCCCCTACGGCGCGTGGACCAAGGAGCCCGCCAACGTCAACCTGCGCTTTGCACACGACATCCGTTTCACGCGCGATGCCTTCACGCATCTCGGTGCGGCCGGCATCGATCTCGGCGAGGGCGCGCAGAATGACGTAGTTGAAGGCTCGGTCTTCACAGACATCTCAGGCAATGGAGTAGAGCTCGCCAGCGTGGACAAGCCGCTCGCGCCGGATGCCGAATTCGCCATCGGCAACCGCATCGAAAACAATCTCTTTGAATCTGTCGGCGCCGAGTACCGGGGTGGCATCGCCATCGTTATCGGCTACGCGCGCAAAACACTCGTCAGCCACAACCAGATCGACCACATTCCCTACGCAGGCATCTCCATAGGCTGGGGAGGCTGGCCGGACAAGATCCAGAAAGCCGGCCAAGCCAACAACTCAGCACAGAACGTGATCTCCGATAACCTGATCCACGACGACATGCTCGTGCTCTCCGACGGCGGCGGCATCTACACCCAGGGACTCACCGGCAAGTCTCTGGCGGACGGCGAACACGTCACCGGCAATGTGGTCTACAACCAGTACAGTTCCGGCCACGCCATCTATTCTGACAACGGCTCGTCGATGATGACCATCAGCGGCAACGTGATGTTCCACACCGACCACGACAACTGGGGCAGCCGTCACCGCAACTGGTACGACGATAACGATGGCAAGAACGACGATCCTCTCCTCATCGAGGACAACTACTGGCAGCAGGGCGATGCCGACTCCTCCAAGGAAAACGTCACCGAGCAGGATAACCATCTTATCAATTCACTCTCTGAAGTTCCGAGCGACATTGTGCAGAACGCCGGCCTCGAACCTGCATTTCGCGACATTACCAGCCTGCACTTCGCCAGGCTCGCGCCGCCTGAGCCGCCGAGCCGCATCGCCGCGTGGGCAGGGAACGGATTTGCGGACGTCACCTGGAGTCCTTCGGTCAACCAGGGTGGATCGCCGGTGAAGGAATATCTGGTGCAGGCCTCCACCGGAGCGGCTATGCGCATCGCCAGCGAGAACTTCTGGAAGTACGCCTACGTCAAATTCACCGGGCTGCCCAACGGCCAGCCGGTCACATTCACGGTGCAGGCCTTTAACAGCCAGGGTCTGAGCGTATTTTCTCTGCCGTCGCGGCCGGTTACACCGCAAGAAGTAATGATCGATCTTCCTGCCGCACCGGAAAACGTGAGTGTCCATCCAGGCAAAGGCGCAGTGAGCATCCACTTCGGACTGCCGCCTGCCGACGCGAATGGCACCAAAAGCCCAATCCTTGCCTATACGGTCACCATGAATCCCGGCGGCCGCAGGGTCACCTTCACCGGCCGGAACATCATCGTCCTCGAAGGCCGGCACATTACCTTCAACGTCGTCGACGGCCTAACCTCCGGCGCGAGCTACACATTCAGCATATCGGCCATCAACAATGCGGGCGAAGGGGCTCCGGCAGTCGTCGGTCCCGTCACCATCCCTTAGTGGAGATTTAACGTGCCAGGCGGTCGGCGTGCCGGGATTTCCGCGGGCTTTCCACACTGCCGGCAGAGAGCAAAATGGCCGATCCCATGCGACAATAGAAGTAGCCGCGATGTCCACTGCCTCCTCTGCAGTCATTCCTGAGCCAGCCACCGTGACCCCGCAGTTGCTCGCCGCACACAGCATCACTGCGGAGGAATACGAGCGCATCCTCGCAGCGCTGGGGCGCGTGCCATCTCTCACAGAGCTCGGCATTTACAGCGTGATGTGGAGCGAGCACTGCTCCTACAAGTCGAGCCGTGTGCATCTCAAGCGCCTGCCCACTAAGAGCGACCGCGTCGTGCAGGGCCCGGGTGAAAACGCCGGCATCATCGACGTGGGCGACGGCTGGGCCTGCGCTTTCAAGATTGAGTCGCACAACCACCCCAGCTACATTGAGCCCCATCAGGGAGCAGCCACCGGCGTCGGCGGCATTCTGCGCGACATCTTCACCATGGGCGCGCGCCCGCTGGCCGTGATGGATTCGCTCCGCTTTGGCCCGATCACCAACGACGCCGGGTGCCCCATCCTTTCCGCGTCTTCTGTGGAAAGGGTGGGAAGCGAAGAAGAGCATCGCCAGCTCATCCACAAGAATCACTCGATCGTCGAAGGCGTGGTCAGCGGCATCGCCGGTTACAGCAACTGTTTTGGCGTGCCTAACCTGGGCGGCGAAACGAAATTCGAGCCCTGCTACAGCGGTAATCCCCTGGTAAACGCCTTCGCGCTCGGCCTGGTGCGCAAAGACGAGATCTTCTACGCCAAGGCCAGCGGCACCGGCAATCCGGTCATCTATGTTGGCGCAAAGACGGGGCGTGACGGCATCCACGGCGCAACCATGGCCAGCGAAGAATTCAAGGAAGGCTCCGAGCAAAAGCGCCCCAACGTGCAGGTCGGCGATCCGTTCATGGAAAAGCTGCTGCTCGAAGCCTGCCTCGAAGCCATGAAGACGGGCGCTATTGTCGGCATTCAGGACATGGGCGCCGCAGGCCTCACCTGCTCCACCTGTGAGATGGGTGCGCGCGGCGGCGTGGGCCTCGACGTCGAGCTCGACCTTGTGCCGCAGCGCGAAACCGGTATGTCGGCCTACGAGATCATGCTTTCGGAAAGCCAGGAGCGCATGCTGCTCGTCGCCGAAAAAGGCCGCGAAGACGAAGTGCTGCGCGTCTTTGCCAAGTGGGGACTCGACGCGGTAATCATCGGCACTGTCAAGCCCGAGCCGCGCCTGCGCATCCGCCATCACGGTGAACTGGTCGCCGACATTCCCAACGAATCGCTTACAGATGACGCGCCGCTCTATCACCGCCCCGTCGGCACATGGAAGGCCCTGGTCCCGCTCGACCCACCCGAAGAAGTCCTCGCCGAGCTGAATAAGCCGCGCAACTACACCGAAGATCTGAAAAAACTTCTCGCCTCTTCCAACATCTGCTCCAAGCGCTGGGTCCACGAGCAGTACGACTCGATGGTTCAGACCAACACCGTGCAGGGCCCCGGCGGCGAAGCCGGCGTAATGCGGATTAAGGGAACATGGAATAGGGAACAGGGAACAGGGGAGCGTGGCCTCGCCATG
>JASHVE010000120.1 GCA_030039675.1 Acidobacteriaceae bacterium
ACTGCGGAACCGCTCCAGTTGCCGATGGGCGCACCCGGTTTGCCTGCCGGAAACCTTTGTTCACACGGAAGTAAGGCGAAAATGCACAAACGCGGCGCATTTTCCTCGGCAAGGTAAACCCTCCCGCGGCAGACAGATCGACATGGAGGGGAGGCACCTGCGGCCTGCACCGGTCGCGCTATAGCAGTTCCCGAACTGGTGTATGCCGAAGGAACATGTTCAAGCGGCCTTTCTCTTAAGAAAAGGCCGCCTTGCACAGCTCTCAAAAAGTCGACATTAATTCGGGAACTGCTCTAATACCGATAACTCAGCCCTACGCCCACCACGGTGCGCGCCTGCAGGTTCACCGGAGTGGTCACCACCGGAGGCCCGAACGCGGGGTTGGTCGGATTGAAGAAAGGGTTTGCGACATAAATCGAACCGATGTTCCCGGCCACCTGGCCTACGCCGATATCGAACGCGAAATGCGGATGGTCTTTCTGTGTCACGCGCACCGCGTAGTCCAGCGTTGTAGGGATGTGCGCGCTCATCACGGGGTACGAAGCGGGATTGCACGCGAGCTCCGCTTCGCACTGATAGAGCGCGGCGTTCAACAGCGTGTTCAGGTTCACCGCGGTCTTCGGCTGCTGCGTGAATCCCGCCGCCGGAACCGCCACGATTCCATGGCCGAGCGGCAGAGGAATGCCTAAACCGCCGAAGAAACGCCCACCAAATCGAGTACTCTGGCCGCCGATGCCAAAGATCGTGGCGTTGGTGACCTTCAATCCCAGGTTCAGCAGAAACGGCACGGGAGGCTTGGCCCACGTCTTGGTCACGGCCACGTAGACGTCGCCGCTGGTATACGACTTATCCGTGCCGGTCAGCGTCTTGTTGGCTGCGCCGGAAACAAAATGGTCATTGGTGCGCACTACGCCGCCGATCGCGATTCCCGGCATCCACGGCCCGAACTGCCCGTCCTTGAAGGCGACGACCTTGCCGTGAAACACGTTCATGCCGTTGTAATTCCACAGATTGCTCAGGCCCAGCGGCGTGGCCGCAGTCGTCGGCTGGTCGCCATACTGATGAACGCTGCGCGTGTAGCCGGCTTCGGCGCGGTTGGCAAAGCCCTCAGTGATGTTGAAGGTTTCAATATACCCGATGACCGATGAAGCATCGACGAAATGGAAGCCGACGGCCGGATGCGAGAAAAACTGCCCCTTGCCCGATTCGACCACGTAAGCCGTCGGCGTGATGAATCCGCCCGTCTGGCCTTCGAGCGTGAGTTGCTGGGCGTTGAGCGCGCCGCCTGCGAGCGCCGCCGCAAGAGAAGCGCAGACCAAAAGCCTGCGAGTCGTTCGGGGGAGCTTCACGTCTTTTTCCTCTTCTAAGCCCGAGTTTCCGTCCGATCTTCAGCCGAGCGCCTCCGCCGCGGCCGAATTCCCCGGACTCTATGGGAAAGTCAACCAGTTGTAACATAAGCGGCCCTCGATCGTCTCCCGGCCCCAACGCGATGGTAGACTTGCGCCATGCCGCGGGGATTGTTCATCACGCTCGAGGGGTTGGACGGCTCAGGCAAGACCACGCAGATCAAGCGTCTGGCCGCGTGGATGGGCAAGCGTGGACTGCCCGTGGTGCAAACCCGCCAGCCCGGCGGGACGGCTACGGGTGACCGCATTCGCGAGATTCTGCTCGACGCCCGCTCCGGCGCGCTGGCTCCAATGGCCGAGATGGCCTTGATGTTCGCAGACCGCGCCCAGGCGATTGCCGAAGTCATCCTGCCCGCCCTCGATTCCGGCAAGATCGTTCTCTGCGATCGGTTCACGGACTCGACCGAGGCATATCAAGGGGGCGGCCGCGAGCTGGGCTCCGACGCGGTGCTCGCACTGCATCGTCTCATCTGCGGCGATCTGCAGCCGGACCTCACCCTTCTTCTGCTGCCGAGCTTTGCCGCTTCTCTCTCGCGCGCCCGGCGGCGCAATCACCGCTTCGAAGAGCAAACCGGAAAAAACGAAGGCCGATTTGAGGAGGAGCAGGATGCTTTCTTTCTGCGCGTTTGGCAAAAATATCGCGAGATTGCCGCGCGTGAGCCGGAGCGCGTGGTCTTGATCGAAGGCGACCTGACAATCGACGACGTTCATGAGCAGATCGTGGAAGCTGTCGCGGAACGCCTCGTATTGGCCGATCAGAGTGCGTGAGCTGGAAAACTGCTCTAGTGCGCAGCGATCCCGTCGAGCATCCCATCTAGCGCGGCTCGGGCATCCTTTAGGGGAGCCTTCTTGCCATCGAGTCGGCTCATCATCAACGCACCCTCGAGTGTCGCAATGATGGTATTGGCCACGCTCCGCGGGTTGGTCTTTTTGCGGATCTCGCCCCTCTGCATACCTTCTTCCACGATCCGGCAAAGCCGCGCCCGCCAATTCCCGAATCCTTCACGGGCCAGGTCGCGCAATGTCGGGTTGCCGTCATCGGAATCGATCGCCGTATTCATCAGGGGGCAACCTCCGGGAACGGTGGAAGTGGTTTCGACGAACCGTTTGATGAAGGAGTGCAGCTGTTCCAGTGAGCCGTGCGTACGATCGAGGTGTTCCATCCGCAGTTTTGTCGCCCGTTCAAGTGAATAGCGAAAGGCCTCCGCGGCTAGTTCTTCCTTGGAGCTGAAATGCCGGTATAACCCCCCTTTTTCGAGACCCGTAGCTTCCATCACGTCCTGCATCGAGCAGCCGGCAAATCCACGCTGATTGAAGATCGGAGCTGCTTCGGCAATGATTCTCTGCCGGGTCAATTCTCCCTTGCACATTCCATCGCTCTTCTGCATCGCGCCGCACCTCGCACAACATTATAGCGCAAGAAAAAAGACGCATCGGTCGCAAATTGCGCGAATCAAATAAAAAGAGACCGGCCGGTCTCAAGTGATTGCTTCCGCTAGGAGTTGCATGGCGACAGCCGTTCTTTCCCCTCCCGCCATTCTGCGGCGTCCAGCCGTTAACCCATGGGTTGTGGCGCTTACAGTCACGCTGGCCACATTCATGGAACTGCTCGACACATCGATTGCGAATGTGTCGCTGCCGTATATTGCCGGCGGTCTGGGACGTTCCTATGACGAGGTCACCTGGATTCTGACCACCTACCTGGTCGCCAACGCCGTGGTGCTGCCGATGTCGGCGTGGCTTTCGCGCGTCCTGGGGCGCAAGAACTACTACATGCTGTGCGTAGCGCTCTTCACTGTCACGTCATTCCTGTGCGGCATCGCGCCTAGCCTCGGAGTCATGCTGGTGGCGCGGGTGCTGCAGGGAATTGGCGGCGGCGGCCTTGCCCCGGTTGAGCAGGCCATCCTGGTGGATACTTTCCCGCCTGACAAGCGCGCCTCGGCTTTCGCGCTCTACACAGTTGCCATTGTGACCGCGCCGGCCATCGGGCCTGTGCTGGGCGGCTGGATCACCGATAACTTTGACTGGCGCTGGGTCTTTCTCATCAACATCCCCATCGGTATTCTTTCCATGTCGCTCACCACGCGCTTCGTGCACGATCCGCCCGCCTTCGCCGAAGAGCGCAAAAGCGTCCGTGATGCCGGCGGCCGCCTGCGCGTGGATGGCATCGGCATCGCGCTCATCGGCCTTGGCTCTGCGGCGCTCGAGATCCTGCTGGACCGCGGGCAGATCGACGACTGGTTTGGCTCCACGCTTATCTCTTGGATGTTCGTTGTTGCCATCACTTGCCTCGTCACAGCGGTCTTCTGGGAACTGCATCACAAGGACCCGGTAATTGACTTCCGCTTGCTGAAGACGCGCAACTTCGCCATCGCCAGCTTTTTCTACTTTGTCTTCGGTTTCGGCCTGTTCGCGTCGACTACCATGATCCCGCAGCTTCTGCAATCTCTCTATGGCTATCGCGCTATCGACGCGGGTCTTGTGCTTGGGCCGGGAGCCTTCGTGATCACAATACTGGCGCCCGTGGGGGCGCAGCTTGTGCAGCGCGGGATCGTGCGCCCGCGGATTCTGCTCTTCGGCGCGCTGATCACCGTGGGCCTTTCGTTCTTGCACTACAGCCACTTCAATCTCGATACCGATTACAACCACTACGCGTTGGCGCGAGCCCTGCAGGGATTCGGCTACGCGTTCTTCTTCGTTCCGCTTTCGGTGATTACCTACTCCGAGCTTAAGCCGAACCAGAACAACCGCGCCTCATCGCTGACGAATTTCTTCCGCAACTGGGGCGGCAGCTTCGGCATCGCGTACATTACTACGGCCGGTGAACGCCGCTTCAACTTTCATCAATCCATCGTAGGCGCAAATCTACCAGGCTCCTCGCCTGCCCTGCAGCAGTCCGTGAACCAGACCGCGGGCTTTTTGCAGGCGCATGGATACTCCCATGCGGATGCACTCAACGCCGCCTATGCACATTTTTACGACCAGCTTGGCGCGCAGTCTCACCTGTTGGCCTTCATGGATTGCTTCCACGTGATCGGCGTCATTACCCTGATCGCGGCTCCGCTGGTTCTCGTTACGCGGCATTTCAAGATGGGCGGACGCGCCCCGGCAGGACATTGAGCGGCTGAACAGGCGTCGATGCGCGCCATTGTGCGTGCGGTCTCGACACACGCGGCCAATTGCTCTACGCTCGAACGGTGGGCTTTCAGGAATTCCTCGGCAACACAGCGACGGTAACGCATCTGCGCGAAAGCGTGCGTGCGGGCCGCTTTCCCCATTCGCTCATTCTGGCCGGGCCGCGCGGCGCGGGAAAATACACGCTGGCGCTGATGCTCGCCAAAGCGATGAACTGCCTCGAGCCGGTGGAGAGCAATGGGCTTCCGGACTTCTGCGGCCGCTGCGCAAATTGCGCCCGCATCGCCGATGCCGCGAATCTCGAAGAGCGCGTGGCAGAAGCCGTAGCGGCCCGCGACGAGCTGCGCGAAACCGACAAGCGCGAGACGCGGGTCCTCATCCAGACGCACCCCGACGTGCTCGTCATTCCGCCCGATCCACCGCAACTGCTCATCAAGCTCGGCCAGGTGCGTCAGGCAATTCATGCGGCTTATTACCGCCCTCCGATCGAAGCGCGCCGCGCCTTCACCATCTTCACTTCGTCGGCGTTCATGAAAGAGGCCGCGAACAGCCTGCTCAAGGTTCTCGAAGAACCGCCGGGACACACCACACTTGTCCTGCTCACCGAGAATCCCCAGGAGCTTCTGCCGACGATCCGCTCGCGCGCGGTGATTCACCGGCTGGGCGCGCTGCCCCCTGCGGAACTGGAGGCGCTGCTGGCCGAGCGCCGGCTTGAGCTCAAACCCAAGGACCGCGCGCTGGTCGCGCGCCTCGCCGAAGGCGCCGTAGGCCGCGCCCTAACCCTCGACATCGGGATCTATCTCACCAGCCGTCAGGATGCGTTGGTTCTGCTCCGTTCGGCTCTGCGCGAACCGGACTATTCGCAGCTTTTCCGTGCTACCGAGACGTACCGCGCCGGAGCCGAGGGCCAGGAAAAAACAATTGGCCTGCTCCGCGCTCTCGGAAGCCTGATCGAGGACCTGCTGCTGATCGTGGCCGGCACGCCGGGCCTGGTCCGAAATCTCGATCTCGCCGCCGAGCTTGCCACCCTGGCGGAGGGGTTAAACGTGGACTGGATCGACGCGGCCTCGCGCGCCCTGGTTCAGGTGGAGCAGGGCATGCGGCGCAACCTGCTGCGCTCGCTTTCACTGGATGCGATGGCCGTTTCGCTTAGCCAATCGTAATCTTGCCGGCCTTGACAACCGAGGTAAGATAGGAGCAACTCCCACTGCTCGGCAGGCATCTTTTTCGGGTACGAGCTCCCACGCAGCGGACCGTTTTGGGGTTCCAGGAATCTATTCTTTTGAAGAGCGGCTCTGTCTCCGTGTGTCTTTTTGAGCGCGCGAGGAGGCTTTTCACTCTGGAGGCGGCTGCCCGAACGGTGTACGGGCCAGCCGGACGCATTTTGGTTTTTATTTTGGAAGGACCCGTGTTTATGAATATTTCATCTGCAATACCGGCAAGGCGCGACGAAACTGGGCCTGCTCCCGGCAGGCCGCTGATTCCCCGCAAGAAGGGGGTGGCCGCACCACTCCCGTTCCGTTTTCCAGCCCACAGCATCGAAATGGACGCTCCGAACCGGCATGCTGAGTTGTTCTATCTGCAAAAACAAATCCAGGCGCAAACACCTATGGTGATCGTGCTCGAAGACGGAGAGCGCATTGAGGGCTGCATTGAGTGGTACGATCGCAACGCGCTCAAGGTGCGCGGCCGGACGAAGACATTGGTCTATAAATCGGCTATCAAATATATGTACAAGCTGGGCGACAGCGGCCAGTAGATTATTCTTTGCGGCAGTAGGCAGCCTTCCGCAGCCGGTCGCGGATCGCGGCGCCAATTCCCTCGGCCGGTGGCAGAGGACAAAGGATTAGACTGCAACGCTGGACGTCAAGCGCTCTCAGGCCTGCGTAGAGCGAGCGTGCCATCTCTTCCGGAGCGTTCCAGCGGCCCCACGGGTAGATCGCGCACGTGTTTAGCTGGGCGGGAACGGCGACATCGGCTGGCAGCATGATGCCCAGGCGCTCACCGGGCCACTCTCTTGACGCTTTTTCCAGCGTGGAGGCCAGGTCGGCCAGCTCAGCTTCGACCAGCACCAGCTTCGCCTTGGGTGCATAGTGCCGCAAACCCACGCCGGGTGAGGGCAATGCTTCGGCCGGGATTTCAAGCAATTTTTCGCCGCCGCGGTAAAGCTGCACCGGCCCGGCAATCTTGCGAATCTGCTCTGCTGTGACCGCACCCGGGCGGTAAATCACCATCGGTGCCGCGGAGGGATCGAGCACCGTGGACTCGACGCCATGGGCGGTCTGTCCGGCGTCGAGTACCGCGTCGATACGTCCCTCCAGGTCTTCCAGGACGTGATCCGTGGTGGTAGGGCTGATATACGCAAAAAGGTTAGCGCTGGGGGCAGCCACCGGAACGCCGGCGCGGCGGATCAGTTCCAGCGCGACAGGATGCGACGGCATGCGCACGCCCACCAGAGGACGACCGGCCGTTACGGCGTCAGGGACTGTCGGCGCGCGCGGCAAAAGCAGCGTAAGCGGCCCCGGCCAGAACGCTTTCATTAGGCGCCTTGCAGCTTCAGGAACTTCTGCAACCAGGCCCTCGAGCATCGAGGTGGAAGCAACGTGCACGATAATGGGGTCCCACGCCGGACGCCGCTTGGCCAAAAAAATGCGTTCCACGGCCGCTGCGTCCAGCGCGTTGGCTCCCAGCCCGTACACCGTCTCTGTGGGCAGCGCCACCAGCCCGCCGGCGCGCAGAATGTCGGCCGCGCGGTCCAGCGCCTCCTGACTCTCGGCTGTCTCCAGATGAGCGGGGTCGATGATGAGGCGCAGCGTCTTCACTTCTGTATTGTCGCCTTCAGAGCGCATCCCCGACCAGCGTCGCCGGCCTTATACTTTCTCATACCGATGGCTGTCGAAACCGAGATCAAATTTCGCGTGCCCGACCTCGACGATCTCAGCCGGCGGCTGAAGGCGTGCGGTTTCCATCTGGAGACGCCGCGCAGCTTCGAGAGCAATGTGCTCTACGACACGCCCGACCGCCAGATGCGCGCCCGCACTGAGATTCTGCGTATCCGCCGCTATGCCGGCAAGTGGGTGCTTACGCACAAGCGCTTGCCCGGCGTCGGGCCTGGATCCGGATCTGGAGAAGATCGCCACAAACATCGCATTGAGACGGAGACACAGGTCTCCGACGGGGAAGCGCTCGCTGAAGTCTTCCGGTCCCTCGGTCTGGTGGCCGCTTTCCGGTATGAGAAATGGCGCACGGAGTGGAGCGACGGCCAGGGTCACTGCGTCGTGGACGAAACGCCGATCGGCAATTACGCGGAACTGGAGGGCGCATCCGATTGGATTGATCGCATCTCGGATCGCCTGGGCGTAGATTCCTCCGAACGCCTGACGCTGAGCTATGGCCGCCTCTTCGATCTCTGGCGGCAGGAACACGGGAGCGCGGCAGACCATCTCACCTTTGCCGCGATCGCAGCGAGCGAGTCTTCCTGAGTCTGCACATTTTCGGTAGAAACTTCTTCACAAAATCCCGGCGATCAGGTTCAATGAAATCCTGCAGGCTGGGTGCAGGCGGGCACGATGTCACAGCCTTTTGCGCAGGTTGGTGTGTGTTCCTGTGGCCGTGTTTTAGGGCGCGCGGGACCGGAAAATCCAGCCTGCGCGCAGAGATTCGAGTCACCTCTCCGTCTCGGGATAAAATGAGGTGTACTGCAGGCAGACGGGAGCACTCGCAACACTATGGCGGACGTTTCGAAGGTTCAAGATGGCGCCGAGAAAAACGTCCTCTCCATTGCACTCATCGGTCCGCATGAACAGCACCGCAGAGCCATGGCGATGGCCGTCGCGAAGCACCCCGGCGCCATCGTCCACGAGTTTCCTTCGTATTCCTCCGCCCAGGAGCAACTTCCGCGGCTCCTCGAAGACCGCTACAGCGTCATCATCGTCGATGCTGACAGCAATCCTGATTCTGCGCTTGACCTTGCCGAGACCGTTTGCACCACCAGCCACACCTCGGTGATGGCCTACTCCTCGCAGGCCGATGTCAAGCTGGCGATTCGCTTCATGCGCGTCGGCGTGCGCGAGTTCTTCACTCTGCCGGTCGAGGGAACGGAAGTGGCGGAGGCTTTGACCCGGGCCTCAACCCGCCAGCCCGGCCAGCAACAGGGCGAATATGTCCCCAGCAAAGTGCTGGTCTTTCTCGGCACCAAGGGCGGCTGCGGCGTCACCGCGCTGGCTTCGAATTTTGCGGTAGCGCTGGCGCAGGAGTCGGAGCGCAGCACTCTTCTGATCGATCTGGGCCTGCCGCTGGGCGATGCGGCGATCAATCTCGGGATGGTCACCGAGTTTTCCATCGCCAATGCGGTCCGCGAGGCTAACCGTCTGGATTCGAACTTTCTCCGCACTTTGCTGGCGACGCACGCTTCGGGGCTGTCGGTGCTCGCCGCGCCCAGCGATTTCCGTGCTGAAGCCACGCCCGACAATGAGTCGATGAACAAACTGCTGGCGATCGCGCGCCTCAACTTCGAGTACGTGGTGGTCGACGTGGGCTCCCGGCTCGACCTGCTGGGCTCGTCGCTCTTTGACGAATCTTCCATCATCTACCTGGTGACCCAGGTCGGCATTTCCGAGCTGCGCAACGCCAACCGGATGATCTCGCAGTTCTTTCCGCGGCGCTCTGACAACTTGCAGATCGTGCTCAACCGGTACAAGCCCGCCACGATGCTTTTCGACGATAAGCACATCGAAAAGGCGCTGACTCGCCAGGCACAATGGAAGATCCCGGACGACTATCAGAGCGCGCGCCGCACGCAAAACTCCGCAACGCCGATGGCGCTGGCCGACTCGCCCATCGCGCAGGCGATCCGGCAGATGGCCAGAACCGCCTGCGGACTTCCCGCCGATCGGGAAGAGAAGAAGCGCATCTTCAGCTTCTTCCGCTGAGACATGGCGGGCAGCCCATCCTTGAGTTCAGCAATACACTGGGGTGCCCCATCCTTGACGCGTTCTTTGCGTCAAGGGTGGGAAAGCACAAATCTGAATCAGACCGCGCACGCGTATCGCCGCTCTTACCCTTCCGCCCCGTGGCACCTCTTGTACTTTTTGCCGCTGCCGCAGGGGCAGGGATCGTTGCGGCCGACCTTCTCGCCCGTCCGGCGCTGTGTGGCCTGGGGTGCTTCGCCGCCTCCCTGGCGGCTGGCCACCGCGAGCTCCCGCTGCTTTTTGCGGTGGAACTCCTTCTCGAGCGCGTCAATGGTCGTCGAAGGCTGGCGGACCGGGATCGCAATCTCGCGCGGCGCGCCATCCGAAGCTGCCGGCTGCGCGGCGCTGGCCACCGGCGGCGCCTTGGGAACCGGTCCGCGCGGCCGCTGCGGAAGGCCGGCCGGGACATCTCCACCACGCGCTTGGCCGCCTTGCGTTTCGCCTTCGATCGGCCGTCCGTCCGGCCCAAGAATCTGCATCCGGAAGAGGAAACGAACCGTATCCTCCTGGAACTTCGTCATCATGGCCTCGAAGAGGTCGAACGACTCTTTCTTGTAGGCCACCAGCGGGTCCTGCTGCGCGTAGCCGCGCAGGCCGATGCCCTCTTTAAGGTGATCCATCGAGAGCAGATGGTCCTTCCAGAGCCCGTCGATCACCGTCAGCATCACCATCCGCTCGTGGTAGCGCATGGTCTCAGGGCCGAGGATCTTCTCTTTGGCCTCGTAGCCTTCCTTCAGCTTGGCAAAGATCTCCTCGCCCAGTTCGTGCCGGGTCAGCTCTGCCGGCTTGATGCCCGACGCGCTCAGGTTCAGCCCGAACTGATCGAAGAGCTTTTCTTCGAGCCCCTTCAGGTTCCACTGCTCTTCGCGAACGTCTTCGGCCGCAAACTCGTCGAGGAAGTTGCTCAGGATGCCGCCGACGTAGTCTTCCAGAATCAGCTCGCGCTGGTCGACGCCTTCGAGCAGCTGGTGGCGCAGGCCGTAGACCGCCTCCCGCTGCTTGTTCATCACGTCGTCATACTCGAGCAGATGCTTGCGCGATTCGAAGTTCTGCGCCTCAACCGCCTTCTGCGCACCCTCGATGCGCTTGGTGATCATCCTCGACTCGATGGGCACGCCTTCTTCCATGCCCAGCCGCTCCAGCAGCGTGCTCACCCACTGCTTGGCGAAGATGCGCATCAGGTCGTCTTCGAGCGAGAGGTAAAAGCGCGATTCGCCGGGGTCGCCCTGGCGGCCGGCGCGCCCGCGCAGCTGGTTGTCGATGCGCCGGGACTCGTGCCGCTCGGTGCCCAGAATGAACAGGCCGCCCGCACCGATGACTTCGTCGTGCTCTTTTTGTGCCGCATCCGCGTAGCGGCCATACGTCGCAGCCCACTCCGGCTCCGCGACTTCGAACTCCTGGCCCTGGTAATAGAAGCGCAGGAATCCCGCCGGCGCCATGGGATTGATCGCGCCTTCGGCCCCGCTGATCGCCCGTGCCTTGCCGCCCTTCACAAGCTCCTGCCGCGCCATGAACTCGGCATTGCCGCCCAGCAGAATGTCGGTGCCGCGGCCGGCCATGTTGGTAGCGATGGTCACCATCCCCAGTCGTCCCGCCTGCGCCACAATCTCCGCCTCGCGCTCGTGGAACTTCGCGTTGAGCACCACGTGGCGCACACCCTTGCGCTGCAGAATGCCCGAGAGCCGCTCCGACTTCTCGATCGACGTAGTGCCCACCAGCACCGGCTGCCTCTTCTCATGCAGCGTGGCGATGTCATCGGCGACGGCCTTGTATTTTTCCTTTTCAGTGCGGTACACGACGTCAGGATTTTCTATACGCCGCATCGGCTTGTTCGTCGGAATCACGACGATCTCGAGCTTGTAGATCTTCTCGAACTCGGCCGCTTCAGTCTCGGCCGTGCCGGTCATGCCGCTCAGCTTTTGATAAAGCCGAAAATAATTCTGGAAGGTGATCGTCGCCAGCGTCTGGTCTTCCTTGCGGATGGTTACGCCCTCTTTGGCTTCGATGGACTGATGCAGCCCGTCGGACCAGCGGCGGCCGGGCATCAGGCGTCCGGTGAAGGTGTCGACGATGATCACTTCGCCGTCCTTCACCACATACTCCACATCGCGCTTGTAGAGCGCATGGGCCTTGATGGCCGTCTCGACGTAGTGCTTGAGGTCCCAGTTTTCCGCATCGGCGATGTTGCCGATGCCGAGCAGCTTTTCGATCGTCTCCCAGCCCTGATCTGTGACGCCAATGGTTTTCTGCTTCTCGTCGACAAAGTAGTCGCCGCTGAGGTACTTTTCCCCTTCGGACAGCCGGATGCCCAGCTCTGCCTGGCGCTTTGAGTCCGTCCACTCGATCTCCTCACCCTGCTCGAGCTTTGGGATAATCTGCCGCACGCGCCCATATTTGTCGGTGGTCTGATCTGTCGGGCCGGAGATGATCAGCGGCGTGCGCGCTTCGTCGATCAGGATCGAGTCCACTTCGTCGACAATCGCGTAGTAGTGCCCGCGCTGCACGCAGTCCTTGATCTCGAACTTCATGTTGTCGCGCAGGTAGTCGAAGCCGAACTCATTGTTGGTGCCGTAGGTAATATCGGCGCCGTAGGCCGCGCGCCGTTCGTCATCGCTCAGGTCGTGCACAATCACGCCCACTGTGAGCCCAAGAAACTCGTAGATCTTGCCCATCTACTCGGCGTCGCGCTTGGCCAGGTAGTCGTTCACCGTGACTACGTGCACGCCGTGGCCGGCGAGCGCGTTCAGGTAGCAGGAGAGCGTCGCCACCAGCGTTTTGCCTTCACCGGTGCGCATCTCGGAGATCTTGCCCTGGTGCAGCACCATGGCGCCGATCAACTGCACATCGAAATGGCGCATCTGCACGGCGCGCCAGCCGGCCTCCCGCACCACGGCGAAGGCCTCGGGCAGAATCTCGTCCAGCGCGGCTCGTTCGGCCGTCTTTTTCTCCTCGGAGTCCGTGATCCCTTCCAGACGGGCAGCGATTCGCGCGCGGAAGTCCGCTGTCTTGGCGCGCAACTGCTCGTCGGAGAGCTGCTGCACCGCGGGCTCCAGATCGCTGATCTGCGCCACCACCGGCAACAGCCTCTTGACGGCCCGCTCGTTGGCGGTGCCGAAAACCTTCGCTAGCAACTTATCGAAAGGCACAACTTTCTCCAGCTTCCCAACTATCAGTGTAAATGGCGCGAGTTAATCCCCGGTTGACTTCGGCTTCGCAACACTGGCAAGGATGGATTGCTCCCCACAGAAGAAAACCCCCGGCAGGCTGCCGGGGGTTTTTCCACGGTGAGCAACTCCTTCGGTTTCAATTGCTGTAAAGCAGAATCCCCGCCGCCTTCTCTTCCGTCTCGTCGGCGCTTACCGGGCGATAGAAGAGCTGGTTGGCATCGAGATAGACCTCGAGGAACGCCGGGCGGTCTTGGATCTGGCCGGCGATCAGCGCTTCGGAGAGAGGGTCCTCTACGTAGCGCTGCAGCGCCCGGCGCAGCGGCCGCGCGCCGTAGCTCCGGTCCGTCAGCGTCTTGTCGAGGATCCACTTCTTCGCCTCTTCGGTTACCGAAATCGTGATCGACTTCTGCGCCAGGTTGGCGTTCAACTGCTGCACCAGCAGCTCGACAATCTGGATCAGGTCCGCATCCGACAGCGACTGGAACAGGATCACTTCGTCGAGACGGTTCAGGAACTCGGGGTTGAAGGTCTTCTTCACCTCGTTCTTCACCAGCTCCTCGACCTTCTCGCTCACCAGGTCATCGCGATCGCTCTGGAAGCCCAGCCCCTGCTTCTTCTGCAGGTGCCGTGCCCCGATGTTCGAAGTCATGATGAGAATGGTGTTCTTGAAGTCCACCGTGTTGCCCAGGCCATCCGTCAGCTGTCCGTCTTCAAACACCTGCAGCAGGATATTGAAGACATCCGGATGCGCCTTCTCGATCTCATCCAGCAACACAACGGAATAAGGCGAACGCTTCACCCGTTCCGTAAGCTGGCCGCCCTCCTCGTAGCCCACATATCCCGGAGGCGAACCGATCAGCTTCGAAACCGAGTGCTTCTCCATGAACTCCGACATATCGAAGCGGATCAGCGCCTTGTCCGAGCCGAACAGGAACTGCGCCAGCGTGCGCGCCATCTCCGTTTTGCCCACGCCCGTAGGCCCAAGGAAAAGGAAAGAACCGATCGGCCGGTGCGGCGACTTCAAGCCCGCACGCGACCTGCGGATCGCCCGCGCCAGCGCCGAAATCGCCTTGTCCTGCGAGATCACGCGCTTGTGCAGCTCTTCTTCCACCCGCAGCAGCTTCTGTGTCTCTTCTTCCTTGATGCTGGTCACCGGAACGCCCGTCCAGCGGCTGACCACGTCCTCGATATCCTCGCGGCCCACGATGCCGGCCGCCGAGTCATCGAGGTGGTACTTGTCGCGCAGCGCGCGCAGGTTTTCGCGCTCCTTGCGTTCCTCGTCGGAATAGAACCTGGCCTTCTCGAACTCGTGGTTGGCGATGGCCGAATCCATCCGGTGCACGATGAACTTGATCCGCTTCTGCACCTCAGTGATCTCATCCGGCAGCGAGGTTTGGCGCAGCTTTACCCGCGCACCCGCCTCGTCGATCAGATCGATCGCTTTATCCGGCAAAAACCGATCCGGAATGTATCGATTCGAATGCGAAACCGCAAACTCTACGGCCGCATCCGTGTAGCTGACCGCATGGAACTTCTCATAGCGGTCCTTGATGCCCATGATGATCTTGATCGCGTCCGTTTCCGTCGGCGGCGGCACCTTCACCGCCTGGAAGCGCCGCTCCAGCGACCGGTCCTTCTCGATCGACTTCCGGTACTCGGCGGGCGTAGTGGCGCCGATGCACTGGATTTCGCCCCGCGAGAGCGCCGGCTTGAGGATATTGGCCGCGTCCAGCGACCCCTCGGCCGAGCCCGCGCCCACCAGCGTGTGCAGCTCATCGATGAAAACAATGGAGTTCTGGTTCTCCATCAGCTCTTTCATGATGGTCTTGAGTCGCTCTTCGAACTGGCCACGGTACTTCGTGCCGGCGACGATGAGCGAGAGATCCAGGCCAAGAACGCGCTTATCCGCAAGAAAACTCGGGACTTCGCCATCGGCGATCCGCTGAGCCAGGCCTTCGACGATCGCCGTCTTGCCTACGCCGGGTTCGCCGATCAGCACCGGATTGTTCTTGGTGCGCCGGCAAAGGATCTGGATCACGCGCTCCAGCTCGCCGTCGCGGCCCACCAGCGGATCGAGCTGCCCATCCATCGCCGCCTGGGTCAGGTCGCGGCTGAACTCAGCCAGCAGGCTCGACTCGCGCTGCCGCTGTTGCGGCGGCGCTTTTTCCTGCGTCACACGGGCCAGCTCGTCGCGAATCTGCGCCAGCTTCAGGCCGCGCTCCTGTAAGATCTCCGAGGCAAAACACTTCTCTTCACGCAGCAAGCCGAGGAGCAGATGTTCGGTTCCAATGTGCTTGTGGCCCAACCGCTCGGCTTCCTCCGCAGCGTAGGCGAGCACCCGCTTGCATTCGTTCGAGAGCGGCAGATCCACGCTGGTCGAGACCTTTTCGCGGATCGTGGTGTGCGCCTCAATCTGCTTCCGAATCGACTCCACCGAGGCGTGCGAACGCAGAAAGCGGTTGGTTAACGCCTTGTCTTCGCGCAACAGCCCAAGCAGCAGATGCTCGGTTTCGATATAAGGCGAACCGAATTGGCTGGCCTCATACCGGGCGAAGAAGATTACGCGCCGTGCCTTCTCCGTGTAGCGTTCGAACATGGTACTCCCCCTTTGTCCGGGCTATCGGCTGGAGTGACCGTCCGGTTTAATGGAACTCCCTCGACGAAAACCCGTCGCTGGGGACCCGGCCTCGGCCCACCTGCACGCACCCTTCCCTTTGCACCGCCGCCGGAGGCGCCTCCGAAAATGGGTCTTCCGCCCCCGAACAGCTCTTCAGGATGGTCTTGGGACCGACTGCGCCCCGGTCATCCCCGGCGTTCAAGGCTGCCGGAAGACTCCCATCCTCTGTGACCACCTGTATGAGACTGAAAACCTCATTGAGGCCGTCACTCTAACTAATAAGACTCAAAAAATGCCCGAAGTGGTGCTCTTTCCGGGTCAAATATTACCGAACTCGCATCAATTGCGCGTGCGGCCCGTCGGCGTAAGCCGCCCGTTCTCAAGGCGCAAGACCCGCGTGCAGCGCGCAGCCAATTCGAGGTTATGGGTTACTAGAATCGAGGTAAGTCCATGGCTCTGATGCAGCCGTTGGATCAGCTCAAAGATGCGGCCGGCGGTCAGACCATCCAGATCGCCGGTCGGCTCGTCGGCCAGCAGGAGCCGAGGGGTGTTCACTAACGCTCTGGCCAGCGCAACGCGCTGCTGCTCGCCCCCTGAGAGTTCACCTGGACGATGCGTAGCCCGATCGTCCAAGTCCACCTCACTGAGCCAGTTGGCCGCCAAAGCCATCGCTTCCGCTTTCCCCACGCCGCGGGCCAGCAGCGGCATGGCTACGTTTTCCTGTGCCGTAAATTCCGGCAACAGGTAATGGAACTGCCACACGTACCCGATCTTCCTGCTGCGAAATAACGCCGCTTCGCGTGCGGAAAGATTGGCCACATTGGTTGACGCGCAGTATACCGTCCCTGCGGACGGCGCATCAAGAGCGCCAAGCATGTGTAAAAGTGTGCTTTTTCCCGCACCGGACTGACCGACAATTGCCACCATCTCGCCCGCCGCAACCTCGAGGTTGAGATTGTCGAACAGGTGAAATGCGCCACGCGCGGTCTTGTAAGTCTTGGAGAGGTTTTGAACCTGAATGAGTGGAGAGTCTTTTTCAGGTTCGGATGGCACTCGCAACTCCGTGTCCCGCGCTGTGCGGGATGCCTGGCCGGCAGCCGCTGGAGTGGTCTCATTCATCCGGATTCAGTTCAATTTTACATGGCCCATACTCTTTGGATGCAATTCCACCAAAGCAGCATCAAAGTCCTTCGTAACAACTCACAGATCGCGAAGGGATCGGCAGGTGTCCTCACGCCACGAGCCGTGAAAATGGAGTGGGTTGTCCATCTCAAAGATGGATGCGAGTTCCAGCACGAGAAACGGGTGGGAAAGTACGAAACCTACCCCGGCAATCCTCAATAATCAATCCGGCTCGGCGCAGCCAGCCACGCCGCAAAACTCGCCCACGCCTCATCGCCGAGAAGCTGAGTCGCGGGCAGCTTGCGCGCAACCGGATCTTTGCGCATTTCGCCGTAGAGAAACGCATCGTCAAACCCGGCCCGCGCAGCGTCCGCCGCGCACGCGCCATAGAAGATCGCGTCCAACCGCGCCCAATACGACGCTGCAAGGCACATAGGACACGGCTCGCAGCTGGTGTAGAGCTCGCATCCGGCCAGCGTGAAGGTACCTAGCGCCTTCGCCGCGGCGCGAATCGCATTCACTTCGCCATGCGCTGTCGGATCGTTCGTTGCCGTTACCGTATTCACGCCCTCGCCCACAATCTTTCCGCCGCGCACAATCACCGCCGCAAACGGACCACCCGCGCCAGACAGAACATTCTGCGTAGCCAGCGTAATGGCGCGGCGCAAAAATTCCGGGTTGGGCGT
>JASHVE010000121.1 GCA_030039675.1 Acidobacteriaceae bacterium
GCACATAGAGAAGCTCGGCTGTGGTCTGGGCGAGAAGAACCTCCGCGACAATGCGTCGGCGACCGAGAAGCTCGGGCGGCTATTACGCTCCCCGGAGATCGCACACGCCTGTCAAACCCTTCGGGATCGCATGGCGCCGGGCCCCAGGGCTTGCAGCCGCGCGGCGGATGTCATCGAGGATCTCTGGCATTCCACCCATCTCGCGCGTCATGCCCCTTCGTCTTCCATTCAGAGCATCGCCAGTTAAGCCTCCGCAATCGATGCTTCATAGCTGATCCGGGTGTCCGGGGCAACCTCCTAATCGCAATCCAGCCATCCAACTCCACTCGCCGCCAGATGCTCGCGCGCAAGAAAGTCGTTGATTTTAGGCGCATGTTGCCGCGTAGTCGGAATCGCCACCAGGTCAAAATCCCTATAGACTGGCCGCCTTGCTGATGCTGCCAGCTATGTTGGCTGCTTATGACACAGCCAGCAGGCCTGCACGCAACGCATCGGGCGTCACTGCAGTCAGCCGACGCTCAAGCTCGGCGTGGGTGCTTTGCCAGATGGGAACAGCTCGGGCGAGCAATTCCCTGCCCTTTGCGCTGAGGATGAGGACGCGGATGCGGCGGTCGTTTTGATCCGTTGCAACGCGGACGAGGCCGCGGCGCTCGAGCGGCTTTAACGCAGCCGTCAACGTCGTCCGGTCCATAGCCAGCAGGTCCGCAACCGGTCCCATGGGCGGCGGCTCGGGGCGGTTGAGCGACATGAGCAGCGAGAATTGCCCGTTGGTCAAGTCCAGCGGACGGAAGGCCTCGTCGAAGCGGCGGGCCAGAACGCGGGCCGCGCGCTGCACGTGGAGGCAGAGGCAATGGTCCCGCACAAGCAGCGTGGTCGCGTACGGGAGCACTTTTGGACTTGACACGAGACGAGATTAGTTGATATCAACGTAGTCGTCAAGTTTTTCATACCCTTCCCCAGGCGTTTGCAGGTCATCATCGATCCTATTTCCCAGTTTGGAGGTCGCAACCATGCCCTTCCTCCGCGATTTGAAAATTGCTGTGCGCTCGCTGGCGCGGGTGCCCGCATTGTGGATAACAATTGCCCTGACGCTTGCCCTGGGGATCGGCGCCAACGCGGCCATCTTCAGCGTGGTGCGCGCGGTGCTGCTGCGGCCGCTGGCGAATCGCGACGAGAATCGGTTGCTCTACCTTCGCCAGAGCGCGCCGGGAATCGGAGACGCGAATACGACGTTTTCCATTCCAGAGATTCACGACATCGGGGCGAATCTGAAGACGATTCCCCAGCTCGGCACATTCTCTGAGATCGATTTCACGATCGTCGGCCTGGGCACTCCGCGCGAGATTCCGGCGGGCGTCGTAGATGGCAATTATTTTCAAGTGCTGGGCCTCAAGCCGGTGCTGGGCCGGCTGCTGACTCCGGCTGACGACGGGCCGAACGCAGCCGGCGCCATTGTGCTCACCTACAAGTTCTGGCGTGACTCGCTGCACTCCGATCCCAACGTGCTGGGCAAGGTAGTGCGGCTTGAGAGCTACAGCGGGGCGCGGCAGGCGGCTATCGTGGGCGTGCTCGAGCCGTCGGTTCCCTACCCTGTGGCGACCGAAATTATTGCCAACGTGGTCACCAGCCCGCATCATCTTTCGGCCACCATGGTTCAAGGTCGCGAACACCGCATGACCGAAGTCTTTGGGCGGTTGGCTCCCGGCGCAACACTCGACCAGGCGCGGGCCGAGCTGAACACCGTCTACTCGGCAATGACCCGCGAATACCCCGAGGTCTACAAGCCCGAAGACCACTTCACGGTGAGCGTGACGCGCATGCACGACCAGATCAATGCCCGTGCGAATACGATTCTGTGGGTGCTGTTCGCGGCGTCGGCGCTGTTGTTTGTGATTGCCAGCTCCAACGTGGCCAACCTGGTGCTGGCGCGCACGGTGCGGCGCGAGCCGGAGCTGGCGATTCGCGCAGCGCTCGGTGCATCCGCAATGGTACTGCGGCGCTCGCTGCTGGCTGAGAGCATCGTCCTGTGCGGCAGCGGATCGGTAGCCGCAGTGCTGTTGGCCGTCCCGATGGTGAAGGTGCTGGGCCACTATGCGCAGCGCTTCTCTGTCCGCGCAGCCGATCTCACGCTCGACTCAAGCCTGCTGTGGTTCGGAGCCGCACTTGCCATCGTTGCGGCGTTCTTCCTCGCCTATATTCCGCGGCTGCCTTCGCCCGACACGCCGAGCAATAGCTTGGCCGGGCGCTCAGGGCGGGTCACAGGCTCGAGCAACCGCAAGCTGCGCATCTTTGCCGTTACACAGATTGCAGCTTCATTCCTTCTGCTCACCGGCGCATGCGTGCTGATGAAGACGCTCTACGTGCTGGAGCAGACGCGGCCTCCGTTTGACTCAGCCAATGTGCTGGCAGTGAATCTACCGGTCATGAATTACGGCAAAACTCCGGAACAAATAGGCGAGTTCTATCGCGAAATTAAAGAGCAGGTGAGCACGCTGCCGGGCGTGGAGCATGTGTCCGAGGGATTCAGCGTGCCTTGGCGGAGTGACCAGGCGGGCAACATCAGCTTTCAATTTGCAGCGCAGGGGGCACACCGGCCGCAGGATGGAAAAGACGAGTTTCGCGCAGAGTTCCGTTCTGTGTCGCCGGGATTTTTTGCCACCATGGGCGTGCCGATCTCATCGGGCCGAGACTTTAACGAGGGCGACAAAGAAGGCAACGAGCGTGTTGTCATCGTGAGCCAGAGCCTCGCAAATGAGCTGTATCCAGGGCAGAACGCGGTGAACCACACGCTGTGGTGGACTGACGGTGTGATCAAGTTCATTGGCATCAGCGGCGAACCGCGGCGCATTGTGGCCGTGGTGCCCGACTTTGACGACGAGAACATCATTCCTGCGCCGGCTATGACGGTCTATCAGCCCATCGATCAGGAGGGATGGAGTGGACGTCTGTTTGTGCGCGCGCATCAGGATCCGTACGCACTGGTGCCGGCGATTACCACTCTGATTCACAAGATGTCGGCCGATCAGCCGGTGGAGCGGGCGACGACGTTGAACGATGTGCGGGCAGAGGTGCTCACGCCTGACCGGCTGAACGCGATCGTCTTTGGCGGATTCGCAGGCGTGGCGCTGTTGATTTCAGTGGTAGGCGTGGCCGGCGTGCTGGCCTTCTCAGTGAGCGGGCGCACACGCGAGTTCGGAATTCGCATCGCGCTTGGCGCGCAACCGGCAAACATACTTACCGATGTGCTGCTGGACGGGCTGTGGATGGCAGGAATTGGCGTGGCCGCCGGCGCGATTCTTGGAGTTGTCTTCACGCGCATCGCAGCCAGCTATGTCTCGGCTATCGGCCAGCCGGGAGCGCTGGCGCTGAGCGCGTCCGGATTTGTGATTCTGGCTGCGGCGGTGATTGCTTCGGCTGTGCCGGCGGCGCGCGCCGCACGGGTGAACGCGGTGGAGGCTCTACGGGCGGAATGAAGGACTGCAAAGCTTTCTACCACAATGGTTGTTTTTATGCGCCAAAGTGGAAGATTTGTCAGCCATCTACAAACAAAAAACTCTCTGCTATATATCCAGGTTCTTCACGTCGAGCGCGTTGTCTTCGATGAATTTGCGGCGCGACTCGACATCTTCGCCCATCAGCGTGGTGAAGATGGCGTCGGTTTCCGCAATGTCTTCGAGCTTCACGCGCAGCAGTGTGCGGCGCTCGGGGTCCATCGTCGTCTCCCAGAGCTGCGAGGAGGTCATCTCGCCCAGCCCCTTGTAGCGCTGCACCTGGTAATCCTTCTTGCCCTGCTCCACGATGTAGTCGAACAGCTCGCGTGCCGTTTGCTTTTCCACCGGCTCGCGCTGCACGCGGGCCGCTCGGCTCGATGCCTTCGACTCGGCGCGGGTCTGCGCGCTGCCCGGCGGCGGCGCACCCTGCGCATCGGGTTCCTCGTCTTCAGGGCTCAGGTCTGTGGTTGCAGCAGACTTGGCGGCATACTCCACCAGGAACGGCGGCTCCAGAAATTCCTTGATCTGCGTATACTTCGCCATCATCTGCCGGAATTCGGGACTCGAGGCCAGGTTCCAGTCGACGCACCGCGTGGCGCCCTGCGAATCGGTGAAACAGACTGACCAGGTGTGATGCTCCTCGTCTTCGACCGGCGCGTTGAGCTTGATCTGGAACTCGTCGGCGCGCTTTGCCAGCTCGGTGTGCAGCGCGGCCAGCTTCTCCGGAATCTCGCTGCCGCTCTTGGAAGCAAAGTCTGCGCGATGGAT
>JASHVE010000122.1 GCA_030039675.1 Acidobacteriaceae bacterium
GCGCCGTTTGTCTCGTCGGTGGATAGCGGCAACTTTGTTGCCTCGTTGTATACACTGCACACGGGCGCGCGCCATTTGCTGCGGAAGCCATTACTTTCGCAGCGCCTGTTCGCTGGGTTGCACGCGCATTGGCTTTTGATGAAGGGCAAGAATCATGTGCCGACCCCAGTGGCGAAACTCCGGCTGCCTGCGCCGACTGCTGTGCCTGCGGAGTGGATTGCGTGGATGCCGAAGGCCGAGGACGCGCTGTCGAAGGCCGCAGTTTCCATTGCAGAAGATGGTCAGGATGCATGGTGGATTACGGCAACGCTGTACCGCATTAAGGCTATTGGTGCGCTGCTTCGCGAGCATCTTCCGTGGATGCTGCCCGAGTTTGAGCGACTGCGGGAGCTGCCGCAACTGGCGATCGACGAAAAATCGGCCGCGCTTTCGTTGAAAGATGCAATTGTCCTTGCCGAAGCGGTGCAGGTCCGCCTGTCGGGTGCCTGGGGTACGGTGGAAGCCGACGCATCGATTGCGGAGCTTGCAGAGAGGTTTCGTGTGCCGCTCGCGGCTGCGATCGATAACCTGCGTGCCCTGGCCGGCGCACTGCGCGAGATTGCGGGAGATGCAGAGCGCCTGGCGGAGGAGACGGAGTTTGCATTTCTTGTCGACCCTGGACGCCAGATTCTGTCGATTGGCTACGATGTGGGTGAGAAGAAGCTGCACGAGGCCTGCTATGACATGATTGCTTCGGAGGCGCGCATTGCCACGCTTCTTGCTATTGCACGCGGCGATCTTGCGCAGCAGAGCTGGTTCAAGCTGGCGCGGGACCACGCCTATGCGTACGGGCGTTTTCTTCTTCTCTCCTGGACAGGTACGATGTTTGAGTACCTGATGCCGCCGCTTTGGATGCGCAGCTATCCCGGCACGCTGATTGCGCGCACGCAGGACGCGGTGGTGTACGTGCAGCGGGCGTTTGCACGCGGTCGCGGGATTCCATGGGGGATCTCAGAGTCCGGCGCGGCGCGCAAAGATGACGCCGGTCATTATCACTACCAGGCCTTTGGTGTGCCGCGTATCGCGCTGTGGTTCGAAGCTGATGCCGGCCCGGTGGTTTCTCCCTACTCAACCTTCCTTGCGCTGAGCGTCGATCCGCGCGAGGCGCTGCGCAATCTGCGGCGCATGGAGTCAATGCATTGGGTGGGCGCCTTCGGCTACTATGAAGCCGCCGATTACATAGCATCGTTGCGCAAACCTGAACTGGTTCGCGAATGGATGGCGCACCACCAGGGAATGTCGCTGCTGGCGATTACGAATCTGCTGCAGGACAATATCGTGCAGCGCTGGTTCCATGAGAACCCATTGGTGCAGGCTACGGAACTGCTGCTGCATGAGATGCCGGTGAGCAAGGCGGTGCTGAAGGCGAAGCTGAATGAGTTCGCACCCATTCACGCGGCGTGATCAGCCCGCTGTCAAAGTAAGAACTGCTGGAGCATTTTCGGAATACATATAGACATTTTGAGAGCAGTGAAAGGTGGCTTTTCCTTGATGAAAAAGCCACTTGAGTTCATGCTTTCGATCTACAGTAATTCCGAAAATGCTGTAGGGCAAAAACTTATGGGTGGATTTTGACCAGCGCCAGTGTATTCGGCGTGAGCTCGAGGTCGAGCTTGCCTGCATCGAGTTTTGTTTCTTCCGGCGGGGGAAGCGCAGTCTCTTGGTTTAGTTGTTCTACCTGAGCGGCCGTGGGATCAAGCGGGCTGCCCATGGCTGCGTACTTTGGAAGTACGTTGCCATGTTCTCCATCGAGGCGCTCGATGCTGACCCAGGCGGTGGCGGGAAGATGACTGAAGACAAGATGAATCTCCGTCTTTGACCCCTGCTCACCCGGATCGACGAGATTCCAGACGGCAAGAGCCAGGCCGCCATCGGCGGTTTTGGTGACAATAACATCTTCGGCGTCGTTGGCGATGCGCTGATCGCCGAGCTGATGCAGCAGCCCGTAGGCATAATAGCTGGGCTTGTTGATGCCGCCCTTGGCGCGAAGGCCAAACATACCGACGAAGGGCTTTGGGATCGGACCGCCTTCTTCAAAGACGTCAGAAAATGTCCAGAATGACATCATGTTTACCTGACCATCGCACTGGCGAATGGTGTTGGCGAGAGCCGGTCCCACAAAAATGGTGTCGCGCGACTGCAGCATGCCTTGCACATTCCACTCCGTCAGGAAGAAGGGAAGGTCAGGCGTAGACGAAGACTTGATCTCATTTTTCACTTTCGCAACGGCGCGGCAGACGCGCTCGTCCATCGGGATCCGCTCATCGGTGCCGAAGAGATCCTGGACGGTATCATCTGCGTAGGCGTGCGTGGAAATGAAGTCGACGGGAACGTGATTAGCGGAAGTGAATTTCAGAAAATCGCTGATCCAGGCTGACGCCGCGGTGGCCGGTCCGCCCACGCGCAGGCGCGGACTGACGCTCTTGAGCGTGCGCGCCGTGTGCGCATAGAGGTCGAAGTAAGACCGCTGGCGGGGAATGCCATTCCAGAAATCGATATTCGGTTCGTTCCAGACTTCGAAGTACCATTGCGAGACTTCATCGATGCCGTAGCGATCGACGAGATGCTGTGCGAAATGGCGGATGAGGTCATCCCAGCGGTCCATGCTCTTGGGCGGCGAAACGTTCTGCTTGTACCAGAAGGGGTGGAGGGCATCGGGGTTGAAGGCCAGCTTTTTGGGCATGAAGCTGATCTCCACGAAAGGGCGCACACCGTTTTTCAAAAGCCCGTCGTAGATCTGGTCGACATAAGCGAAGTTATAGACGGGATTGCCGTGCTCATCTTCGTTGTACACGCCCACTTCATCGTGAAAGATGGCGTGGAAACGCACGTACTTGAAATCCGCAACCTGCTTGACGGCGCGCAGATCGTCGCGGTAGCTCTCGCGCAGCGTGAGAATGGCACGGCCGGAGCCAAACATCCGCTCCCAGAAGTGCGGAAAGGGCGTAGTCTGTGCCTGCGCATCGATCTGAACAATTTCTTGCGATGCGACGGGCAGAATCAGCGCCATGAAAACAAGGAGAGCAAATGCGCACGTCCGACAAAGTCTCAAGTGCCGCATGAAGAGATCCTTTCGTCTCTGCGCACGCGAATAAGAGTGCGGATGGCATGATAAAACTTGCAGGCGGAGCTCCGTTCGTCTCCGCCACTTCTCTGAGAGCGGTTCCACAGTTCATGTGCTCTTGCTGCAACCCTGGAAGGGGGCATTTTCTTGAGGAAGATGCCACCCTGCGGCAGTGGCTTCAGTATGCAGTCACTGTGAAACCGCTGTAGCGAATTGCGTGAAGGTCTTATCGCAGCGGGGCATTCTCTCAGAAGCTGAACCTCGCCTGCAAGGTTACGGTGCGCGAGCCGAGCGCCGATTGCGCCTGACCAAAGTTCGTCGAAGTGATGTTATTCGAGATTCCTGCGCCTCCGCTGCCCGGCTCGAAGTTGAGATTGTTGAAGAGATTGAAGGCGTCGAGGCGGATTTGCAGCCCGGAGCCTTCATGCAGACGAGGCATGCCGAAGGTCTTGGTCACTGTGGCATCAACATCCCGATAATGCGGACCGGGCAGCGAATTCCGGCCGATGCCGGGAGCTTGCGGGACAGCGCCTCCTGTTGCTGGGAAGGCCGGACCGAGGGTGTAGGTGGGCGGCGCAAAGTAGGCGGTTCCTGATTTTGTTGCCGCCAAGGGAAAATTCACGTTGATGCCGTTCCCGACACCGGGGCCGGATTTGAAGGCCGCGTTGCTGGTGTTGCGGCCGGCGTTACCGAGATAGGCTCCGGGAAGCAGAGCATTATAGGGACAACTGCTGCAGTAGAGGTTGCCGGGAACGGAAAATACGGGGCTCCAGGGGAAACCTGTGTGCCAGTTGAAGATTCCGCTCAGGCTCCAGCCGCCGGCGATCTTTTCGACCCAGGTATGGTCCCCGTGGAAGAAGGTTGGCTGCCACATGCCGTAGATCTTCACGAGCTGCGGGACGTCGAAATCCGACCGGCCGTATGAAAGCTGCGGATCGTACGGATAATCCTGCGTCTCGTACGGGTTTGAGCTGGTATCGAGGCTCTTGGCCCAATTGAAGTCGCCCTCTACCTGGAAGCCATGGGACATCTGATGGCGCAATGTGGCGATCATCGAGTTGTAGTCGGCATGTCCATTATTGCCAAAGTAGGTGACATTCGTGACTGAGGGGTTCAGCGTGGTGCTGCTCACCGATGCGACGGCGTTCTCGTCGTAGTAGTAGTACGTGTGCCGCGACTCGCTTCCGGTGTAGCCGATGGAGAACACAGTACGGAATCCCATTTCCAGCTCCATCTCCAGCGAATAGTGCTCGATGTACATGGTAGGCATATTGAAGTCGAACGCCGTCACCGAGGTTGTGCCGGTGGTGGGCAATCCGTTTGACCCGAATGCGTGTGCGGAAGTGGCGACGACGTTGGGGTTGGGCGGATAGCTATAGAGCGAATGCGGATTTGTCGCCGTTGCGTAGACAATACCCGGGTTCGGCGAGCTCGGCTGGCTCATCACAAAGTTAGGTGAGACTGTGATGCCCGGATTGCCGTATTCGCTCGCGGAGGTAGCAATCTCATTCTGGTTGTAGTTGATGCCGAAGCCGCCGCGGAAGACCTCGCGGCCGTTGCCGGCATGGGGAGTGTAGGCAAAGCCGACCTCGGGGCCGAAGTTCCACTTCTGCGAGTTCCAGAGGGTTCCACCGTGCTGGAGATAGAGACTCGTGAGAAGCGAGCTCCCGCTTCCGAAGCGAACCGAAAACATATCGCCCTGCTTCGAGTCGAGAGGACCGAAGTAGCTATAGCGGAGCCCGAGATTGACCGTCAGGCCGGGCGATACCTTGAAATCGTCCTGGCCGAAAAAGCCCCACAGATCTTCGCGGTCATCCTGGCGCGCGGCGGAAGGCGTGCCGGTAGTTGGATTGAAGATTCCGGACTCGGAACGCGGCGCGTCGTTCAGGAAATCCCAGACGTTGAAGAATCCATACGTGGGACGCGCATTGTAGGGCTGATCGTTCAGATAGTAGAGGCGCGTGACTTCGCCGCCGAACTTGATGGTGTGGCGGCCCATCACTTTCGTGACGATATCGCGATAGCCATATGTCCACTGGTCGAAGATAGCCGGTCCGGGAGGGCCGAAGTACTGCAGCGTGGCGCTGCCGATGGCGTAAGCCAGCTGATCGCTCGGCAAACCGAATGGCGCCTGGGGATTGCCGGCGACCTCATTGTAGCGCCAACCGGCGGCATTGGCGCGGGCTTCGTTGAGAAGGCTGCCTGAAAAGACGTGGTTCCAGATGCCGGAAAAGGCGTTGTTCGTTACGTCGTGATGCCAGAGATTCATCGGACGGACGGGGCCGTTGTAGTAGGTCTGCTCTGTGGGAACCCAGTAGATTGTGCCCGTAAGCCGGTCCTTGGCGGTGATATTGGCGTCGACGCGACCGTTGTATTGGTCATCGGTGATGGTCGTCGGATCCACGGTGGTGTAGTCGGCGATGTCGGGAGTTGTTGCCAAGCCGCCGCCTACACCGGGAGTACCAGTGCCTGCCCATGTTGGATCCTGGGTGCCGAGCGGTGTAGTCATGGGCGAGCCGATATTCAAGCCGCCTGGAACCGCGTTGCAGTTCACGCCTTGTGTGAGGCCGATGTTGCCGCAGCTCTGCGTGATCTGTGTCCCACTTACGCCTGCGCCCGGAAAAGTGAGATAAGTCGATGCGATACTGCCGGAGGGAGCCAGCTTGTCAAACTGCGGCGTGTCGTACCAACCGGTTGCGGTGGCCTGGATGGTGCCACTGCGCTCCGCTTCGTAGTCGAAGAAGGCGAAGAGCTTGTTTCTCCACAGCGGTCCGCCGAGGCTGCCTCCATATTGGTTGAACTGCTGCTGGTCGCGCAGCAGGCCTCGCTGAGAGGGAGTGCAGGGAGCGGGCGAGCCTGTAGTTGGATTCGTGCAAGAGGTGTTGTAGAACCCGGTTCCGTTGTAGCGTTGATACGCGTTGAGGCCGGGGCTCCATCTCTGGAAGAAGGCACTGCCGTGCACCTGATTGGTGCCGCTTTTGGTGGTCACCTGAATCTGCTCGCCCGCGAAGCGCCCGTATTCGGCGTCGTAAGCATTGGAAAGCACGTGCACATCGTCAACGGAATCCTCAGAGGGCGTGATTACGGATGTGCCGCCCCAAACCGCGCTGACGGTGCTGATGCCGTCAATCTGAATGCTGTTGTTCTCATATTGATTCCCGTTGGCGTGGGTCTGCGGGCCGTTCTCTGTGGAGAAGATGCCGCTGTTATTGGACGGACCGCCCGGGCCGGCGGTGCCCGGCAGACTGTAGGTGCCTCCACCGGCTCCCTGCGACATATCGCTTACCGACCCTGGAGCAAACTGGGCCAACTGAAACACGTCGCGCCCAAACGTAGGCATATGCTGCACTTCATTGGAACTGATCGTGGCACTTAACGAGCCGTTCGCCGTATCAATGAGCGGTATCTGTGCGGCGTTTACCGTGACCGTCTGTTGCGCGGTGCTCACCGCGAGCTGCACATTCAGTGAGTTATTCTGCTCGGGGATAATCTGCAGATTGTCGTAGGTCTTGGTCGTAAATCCGTCTCTGGAGACAACGAGCGTAAAGGTTCCGGGCGGCAAAGCGCTGAAGTTGTATACGCCTTCGCCGCTGCTGGTTGTGGCCTGTTTCTCACTGGTCGCATTGTTCGTAAGCGTAAGATTGGCGCCAGGAATGACAGCGCCGGTTTGATCGGTGACGGTACCTTGTATCGAGCCGCGGTATTGAGCGTCTGCGCACGGAGCGAGGAGCAGGATCGAAAGCCCGAACAGCAGCGAAACCGGAAATACAAACTGTAACCGGGAAGCACCGCAGCGTGCCTTGCCTGGGATGCTAGGGGGACGTAGCATACGCATTCTCCTTGTCAACTGGGTTGCCGTGAGCTGAATTGCGACTCCGGGGCCCGCGGTAATGCGAATCTGCGGGCTTGAACCAGAACGGCTTTGATTGCTCGCAACCGTGTCAGGAGGTTGTGTTGCTACCCATCTAGTCCGCTGGCCTCTCCGATCGCACAACAATTAATGACGACTCTGTCCGGCGAGAAAACGTACGAAGACCGCCGCGGATATTTTGATGCGGAATTCACAAAAAGAGTGATCGGGCCAGAGCGCAAATAAACTTGTGCCAAGAAATTTCATTCTCCGGTTGCCACGATCCTGCCGGCGTGACAATAACGATATAGATAACCCAGCGATACACGTCGGGTTACCTCTTTCAACCTCATCGCAGCTTGACCTACAGAGCGGTGACACACTCCTGACCACTTCTGACAGAACTCATCTCCCGCACGGACGGCAAGAATTGCCTCACGAATGACGGCAGTATCCTGCCGGTAAAAAAAGCACGTATGCCCGACGCGCATCGCCGAGACGCTGGATTGTTAAGCGCGAGATCGACGACTTCGCGCAGTCTCTGGAGTGAGAGTTGAGGAGGGAACATGCTGCGCGGCTGTGCGATCGGTTCATCACCACGGGACGGCCGTGATGAGCACCAGACCGGACAGCGGCGTCATCATGAATGAACCAGTAAGAGAGCCTGCTGTGACCGCAAAAATGTTTTCATTTCTATCAAGCCAACCAATCGAATGGAGAAAGCGTCCAATTTGGAACCGAGGCAAGTTGTGTGTCCGATGACAGAGCCGAGTTGTGGCACCGTTGCGGATTAGATGCATGTCATACCGCGCTGAGGCTTTATAAGAGCAACATTTTGGCAAATGCCAGGCCGTAAATGCGCTTCGCGACAAAACTTAAGATCAACTCATGCAGAGTTGCTTTCGTTGAATTTCAGTGGTTGAACGTGAAGCCGTGAGGTGAGGTCTATGGGCGACATTCAGGTCGTGCTTGCAGACAATCAGCCGCTTACGCTCTCCGGCCTGCGGAGTGCGGTAGCGGATCATGCCGACATTGAAGTTCTTGCCGAGTGCCAGAACCAAGAACGCCTGATGGATGCGGTGCGCAATCACTCGCCGGATGTGCTGCTTGTGAGCACAGAGATTCTGCAGGAGGAACTGGGCGTACTGGAACGCCTGATTACGGAGATGGAATCAACGCGGGTGATTGTGCTCACCAGCCGCAAAGATCCTGATTTTCTGGAGAGCGCGCTACGCTGCGGGGCCCGCGGGATCTTTCAGCGGGAGTGGCCTGTTCAACAGATCCCAGTTGCGATTCGCAAAGTGACCAGCGGTGGAGTGTGGCTTGAACAGACGGCCGCCGAGAAGGTGCTGGAAGAAATTCTGAACAGGCGCAAGATGCCGGATCAGAACGAGCGCAAGATCGCGACGCTGACGGCGCGCGAGCGGGAAGTGATCGGGCTCATCTGTCAGGGAATGCGCAACAAGGAGATCGCCAACCAGCTACATATCAGCGGCGCCACGGTGTCGCATCATCTTACCTCGATTTTCCGCAAGCTGGAGGTCGAGGATAGGACTTCGCTCGTCGTGTATTCCGCTAAACATGGTCTGGCAACGTTTTAATACGCCTTTCTTATTCTCATTACGCGATCGAGCCGTTGCAGATAGCGAACCGGCCAGATATCACGATGCCGCGGAGAGCTTGCTCCTGAAAAAGTCGAGCGATCGAGCCAGACCCTCTTTTAGTTGAACCTGCGGTTCCCATCCCAGCAGTTTCCTGGCTCTGGTGATGTCAGGGCGGCGGCGAATGGGATCATCCTCGGGCAGCGGCTCGAAGCACAGCTCACTCTTTGAGCCCGTGACTTCCAGCACAGCCTGTGCGCATTCAAGGATGGTGAACTCGTTGGGGTTGCCGATGTTCACAGGCAGATGCACTCCGGAGCGGGCCAGGCGCAGGATACCTTCAATGAGATCGTCGACGTAGCAGAAGCTGCGTGTCTGGTTTCCATCGCCGTAGATCGTGAGCGGTTCGCCGCGCAGAGCCTGCATCATGAAGTTCGAGACGACGCGTCCATCGCTAGGCTGCAGCCGCGGACCGTAGGTGTTAAAGATGCGTGCCAGGTGCGTGTTTACGCCGCGCGTCCGATGATATGCCATGACCAGCGCCTCAGCGTAGCGTTTGGCCTCGTCGTAGACGGAACGTGGTCCGACGGGATTCACATTGCCCCAGTATTCTTCTGATTGCGGATGCTCAAGCGGATCGCCGTAGCACTCGGAAGTGGAGGCGTGCAGAATGCCGGCTTCGTGGCGGGCGGCGATCTCGAGCATGTTTTGCGTTCCCACGGCTCCGACGGACAGGGTTTCGATTGCTAATCGCAGATACTCCGGCGGGCTTGCCGGCGAAGCAAAGTTGAATACGTAATTCAAGCGCCCCGTGGCGAAATCAGCAGGCAACGGGCAGCAGATGTCCCATTCAAGAAAATGAAAGCGCGGCTCATTGGCAAGATGGGCCAGGTTCTCTCGTGTGCCAGTAGAGAGATTGTCGACGCCGAGAACGGTATGGCCCTCCCGTACAAGGCGGTCAATCAGATGCGAACCGAGAAATCCGGCAGCGCCGGTGACAAGAACGTGCATGCTCAAATCGTGTGCTCCCATAGCAATGATAGAGCCCGTTGTGCATGGCGTCGGTGCTTGCTTCGTTAAACCGGGGATTCATTCATTCACAACGCTCCGCGGCTTGCCTTGCTGTGCGTGGTAGCTTGCCGGACGGCCCACGCTCACATAAGTGAAGCCGTGTTGCTGCATAGTTTCAGGCCTGTAAAGATTGCGGCCATCGATCACGATTGGGAAGCGCACCGCCTGATTGAGCCGGACCAGATCAAGATCGCCAAACTCTTTCCAGTCGGTGAGAATTAGCACGGCATCAGCATCCTTGGCAGCCTCATAGACACCTGCAGCGTAGCGCATCTTATCGTTGGCTGGCAGAACTTCCTTGGCACGATCCATGGCCGCTGGGTCGTAGGCAGCGATGCAGGCTCCACTTGCAAGCAGTCTCTGGATCACGTCGACGGCGGGCGATTCGCGGATGTCGTCGGTGCCGCCCTTGAAGGCCAGTCCGAGTGCTGCAAGCCGTTTGCCGCGCAGGGTCCACAAGGCGGAAAGGACCTTCTTGTAGAAGATTTCCTTCTGCGTTTCGTTGATCTTGTGGATTTCGTGAAGCAGCTGGAAATCCACTCCACGCTGCTGCGCCACCCAATGGAAAGCGGCCACATCTTTGGGAAAGCAGGAGCCCCCGTACCCGAGCCCTGCACGCAGAAATCGCGGGCCGATGCGGCTGTCGAGGCCCATGCCTGCGGCAATGTCTTCAATGTCGGCGTCGACAACTTCGGCCAGATTAGCCACTGCGTTGATGAACGAGATCTTCAGTGCCAGAAAGGCGTTGGAAGCGTGCTTGATAATCTCTGCGCTCTGTGCCGAGGTAACCAGAAGCGGAGCAGGGTGGGAACTGTCACGCGGTCCCTTGAGAGATTCCGGCTGTGCATAATAGCTTCCTTCGGTGAGCGGAGCATAGATATTCTGCAATACAGCGGCGGCGCGCTCAGAATTGACCCCCACGACAATCCGATCAGGATGCAGGAAGTCCATCACGGCTGTTCCTTCGCGCAGGAACTCGGGGTTCGACACTACATCGAAGGTGTCCGGCGGAATGCCGTGACGCTGTAAAACGCGGCTGATCCATTCGTTTGTGTATACCGGAACAGTGCTCTTTTCAACAATTACCTTATAGCCGCGAATGGAGCGGGCGATCTCGGAAACTACAGCCTCCACGAAGGAAAGATCTGCAGCGCCACTGTCGCCCTGCGGGGTGCCGACGGCGATGAATACGGCTTCACTTTGTTCGATTGCTGCAGGCAGATCGACTGTAAATGTCACGCCGCGATTCCGATGCTTGGCCAGTAACTCTGGCAGGCGGTGCTCAAAGATCGGTACGCCCCCTTCGCACAAGGTCTTCACCTTGGCTTCATCGTTGTCTACGCAAAGAACCTTGTGGCCCATCTCGGCAAAACATGCCGCTGCAACAAGGCCCACGTATCCTGACCCGATCACGCAGATGGAAACAGGCTTTGACACGCGGAACATCCTCTCTCTCTCAAAATCTAAGGCGATGATACGGATGCGAAATTCATCCGATCCAAAGGCATCTCATGAGCTACAGATAACGGAGTTTTTCGTCCGGATGCGTTTATTGAATCACGTCACGGCGCGAAATAACACTGGAACCCCGCAACAACTTACCCTCGGTGAGAGAGTTGCCGGCCAAATTACATCCTCTCGCAGAAATCGTCCATAAGGAAGATACGACAATGCAGCTGACATTAACATCTGATAACGTTAGCCGCCTTGATGCCCTTGGTCGCGTTACGCGTATCCACGACCAGCCTGGCTTCTCGGACAATTGCTTCCCAGTCATACTGCGAGTGATCCGTCAGGATGACCACACAGTCAAATTTAGGAATCTGATCGAGAGGCGTGCTGGTCATGTTCAGTGTATATTTGCGGCCGCGGCCGACCGAAGGAAAGAAAGGATCGTTGTATGAAACGATTGCCCCACGTTTCTGTAGCAACTCGATGACGGTCAGAGACGGCGACTCGCGCAGATCGTCGATGTCGCGCTTGTAGGCCACGCCCATGATGAGAACACGCGAGCCACGCAGAGATTTTTGGCGCTGATTCAAAGCTTCGATGATATTTTCGACCACGAAGTAGGGCATGGCATTGTTAATTTCGCCGGCCAGCTCGATGAAACGCGTGTGAAAGTCGAATTGCTTTGCCTTCCAGGAGAGATAGAACGGGTCGATGGGAATGCAGTGGCCTCCAAGACCCGGGCCAGGATAAAAAGCCTGGAATCCGAAGGGCTTGGTTTTCGCGGCCTCGATGACCTCGAAGAGATCGATTTCCATACGCATGCAAAGCTGCTTTAACTCATTGACCAAAGCGATGTTGACGCAGCGATAGATATTTTCGAGGAGCTTGGTCATTTCGGCTACGGCAGGCGAGGAGACCGGAATCGTCCGGTTAAAGATCGAAGCGTAGACCGCCGACGCCAGTTCCAGCGCTATCGGTCCGCACCCGCCTACAACTTTGGGAATGTCGCGCCGCGCCACCGAATCGTTGCCGGGATCTTCGCGCTCCGGGGAAAAGGCCACATAGAAGCCGCGGCTAGCGCCGTCTCGGGCAACATGGAGACCGGCCCGATTTCCCTCTTCCAGGATCGGGACGACGATCTCCTCGGTGGTTCCGGGATAGGTTGTGCTTTCCAGAATGACGAGTTGCCCCTCGTGTAGGTACGGCGCAATGCTGCGCACCGTGTTCGAAACGTAGCTGAGATCGGGCTCATGATATTCATCAAGCGGCGTGGGCACGCAGATGATAACGACATCCATCAGCGCGGTCTGACTGTAATCGGTCGTGGCCTGGAATCCGTGCCGCTGCGATAACTGGATCTCCGTGGCTGGAATCCGTACGATGTAAGATTCACCGCGATTCAAGGTCTCCACCTTGCTGGGATCAACGTCAAAGCCTGTCACCTTGAAATGTTCTTCGCAAAACATCAGAGCGAGCGGCAGTCCGACGTAGCCCATGCCGATGATACCGATCCGAGCTGCTCGGGTCTCAATCTGATGTTTGAGTTCGGTCGTTTGATCAGAAGAAGTCGAAGCCACAGTTCCTCCAACAGCCCCAGGCCATCGTATCCGGAATTTCCCAGCCTATTCGCACCCTACTCCAATCTTCGCACGAGCGACTTCAAGGTTGGTTCGATCGCAGCTGGTTTTTGCAAGCGAGGCTGGAAAGAAGCGGCGGAGAGAAATGATGAAATAGATGAGGTGGTTGGGAGCCGGGAAGCGCGTCAAACTTCCACTAACAAAAGAGG